>JAUYAM010000001.1 GCA_030693425.1 bacterium | reverse complement strand
CAGAAGGATTACACAAAGAGGTTAAGCCCAGAGAGTAAATTTGTCGCCCAGATAGATCTTTTAGAGGATTTATTAGAGGCCTTAGAGCAATACAAAAAGAATAAGAAATTCCCTACCAGGCCCTGGTGGGAACACGCCGATGAGGTTGTTGATAACCCCGTCCTCTTAAAATTTTTAAACGAAATTGAAAAAGAAGAATTGAAGAAATAAATTTCCGGAAGACACCGCCGCCAAGAAAGCGGCGGTTTTGTTCTTTTTCAGCTATAATGTTTCAATGCGGATGAATAACCAGGAACTGGCTAAAATCTTTTCTGCTATCGCCACTTATTTGGAAATGGAAGAGGCTTCTTTCAGATCGAACGCTTATGAAAGGGCGGCTTTGAATCTGGAAGCTCTCGATAAAGAGGTTGGGGAAGTCTACGAGGAAAAAGGGATTAAAGGATTGACGGAAATTCCCGGGATCGGCGTCAATTTAGCTAGAAAGATCGAGGAGTATTTAAAAACTGGTAAGGTTGGATATTATCAGGATTTGAAAAAGAAGACTCCGGTCGACCTCGAGGAACTGATTGCCGTGGAAGGGATCGGCCCGAAAATGGTCAAGGACCTCTGGCATCACTTGAGGATAAGGAATCTCAAGGATCTTGAAAAAGCGGCTTTGGCCGGCAAAATCAGAAACCTGCCGCATTTTGGCATGAAAACGGAAGCCAACATCCTGCAGGGGATACAGTTTCTCAAAAAGAGCAAGGGAAGGTTCTTGCTGGGAGAGATTCTGCCCGAGGTTCAGGAAGTAGTTTCAAAACTCAAAGATTTAAAGGAAATAGAAAGAATCAATCTGGCGGGGTCTTTAAGGCGTGGCAAGGAGACTATTGGCGATGCCGATATTCTCGCAGTCAGCAGAAATCCGAGAAAGGCGGTTGACTTTTTTGTCCATCTGCCAGGAGTAGTCAGGGTTTGGGGCCAAGGATCGACCAAAGCCTCGGTCAGGATGAAAAACGGTTTTGACATTGACCTGCGAATAGTTCCAAATAAAAGCTACGGAGCCGCCCTCCAGTATTTCACCGGTTCAAAAGAGCACAACATTGTCTTGAGGAAAATCGCTATTGAAAAAGGCTTAAAACTCAATGAGTACGGGCTTTTTAAAGGGAAAAGGATGATCGCCAGTGCCGAGGAAAAAGATGTTTATCGAGCTCTAAGCCTTCCTTTTATTGAACCCGAATTAAGAGAGGGCCAGGGAGAGATCGAGGCCGCCCAGCATGGCAGGCTGCCAAAGCTCATCGGCTACAAAGAAATTCTGGGAGATCTTCACTGCCATTCTTCTTGGGACGGCGGCAAGAACACAATTCTGGAAATGGCAAAAACCGCTCAAGAAATGGGTTATCAATATATAGGCATTGCCGACCATACCAAATTTTTACGCCTTGAGCACGGCCTAAATGAAAAACAGTTAATGGCGCAGCGTCGAGAGATAGATATACTAAATACTAAATACCCGCCTTCGCTTAAAGCTACGGCGGGCAGGCAAAATACAAAATTTAGGATTCTTCAGGGATGTGAGGCGAATATATTAAACGACGGCTCAATCGACATTAAAGACGAGGTCCTAGAGAAACTTGATTTTGTCATTGCCGGCGTTCACTCGAGCATGAAAATGCTAAAGAATCAGATGACTCAGAGGATCGTTAAAGCCATGAGAAATCCGAATGTGGATATTATTTCCCATCCGACAGGCCGGATTCTCAAAAAGAGGGATGAGTATCAGGTTGATTTCCCGGCTCTCCTGAAGGCAGCCAAAGAAACCAAAACCGTTTTGGAAATCAATGCTTTCCCGAGCCGCCTCGATCTCAACGATTCAAAGATCCGCCAGGCAAAAGAAGCGGGAGTAAAGATGATTATCAACACCGACGCCCACTCCAGAGAGCACCTGTCTTTGATGGGCTTTGGCATTGGCCAGGCGAGACGTGGCTGGGCAGGGAAAGAAGACGTCATCAATTGTTGGCCCAGAGAGAAACTGTTTAGAAATTTTAAAGCGGAAAAACTCTTCTATAAAACCACATCAGAAACTGCAGTTCTCTAATAAATATTGCTTATGAGAAGAATGAAGGTGTTCTTGGTCGGAGATTAAGGAAAGGCAAAAAGCGGCCAGGTCTTGGCGAAGTTTTTCCGTGAACGGCCCTTTTCTCTCAAAAACCACTCCCGCCTCGTTTACTTTTTCTACTTCAAAAGAAGGATTGTTCCTCAAGAAATTGTTCAATTGGATAATATTTTTAGTCTGTATCGGCCAATAGTTGCAAGGCTGCTTTGGACAAAAATTGAAGATAATAAAAGAGGCGTCGCTGATTCTGGGAAGCAGATAAAGATTTTGACGATGATTCAGATGGGGCAAAAATACTTGGGATGCGGCGACCTTGGCCTGGACATCTTTGGGAATAATGTCCACTAGTTCCTGAAATGCCTCGGTTGGGGCAGAGGGAGATTCTCTGCTGGTAAACTTCCATTCTTGGAAGGGAGACAGGAGATAACTGTATTGAGAGCTATAGACAAGGTTCAGGACCAGAGGAAAAACTAAAAAAAGCATTATTGGCCGGGGGAAGAATAATTTTAATCGATTCGTCTTTTCCCGAGGCGTTCCGCCGATATCGTTTTCCGCCAGCTTCTTTATAAGATAAATAAAGGCGATCGCCGCCAAAGGGGCGAACAAGAGATTGTATTGAAACTTCATAAACGAGAGATATTGGTAGGAGCTTAAGATCTTTTCCGCTAGTTGCGGGAGGAAAAGAACCAAGAGCCACGGTTCGAAAAACAAAGCGGGCGCAAGCGGGAGGATGAAGAAGCTTATCGTCCACCACTTATCCGGAAATTCAGATATTACCCTTAAGATCAGGCCCGGATTCTTGATCATATTTATCACTCCATTCTTTAATCCTTGGTCAAAGCCCGGGAACATCTGAAAGTAAGGACTGCGTTGAACAAAAGAGTAGTTGTAGCTGTTCATGAGGGGGCCGACGATAATAGGAAAAGCAATGATTCCTATCAAGAGAGTTATTATTCCGATCTGGCGCAGGCGCTCCCTGAAAAACACAAATACACCAATAACAGCGACTAGCAATGGCAGGACCTCCCTCGTGAATATGAGCAAACAAATATTGAAAAAATAAAAGAGCCAATTCTTCTTTTGCAGGAAGTAAAAAGCAGCCGAAAGGAACAGCGGTCCGAAGAGGATGTCATGGAAATCAAAACCCAAAAATCCTTGAATTGCCGGAGAGGTGAGATAAAACAAAGAAATTATCAAAATGTAAGAAGGTTTGATTTTCCAATCTCTGCCCCAAAGCCAAAAGAACCAAACTGGCAAAAGAGTAATAATGACCTGGAGGACCAATAGGGCAGAGGGGGTGGGGAAAAGCCAGTAAAACGGCACGAGCAAAGACAGAGCCGGAGCAAAATGATCGCCAAAAACCACCGGAACGTTGCGAAGACTGCTTTCGGGAATCTCGAACCTGCTTAGGTGCCAAACCGCTTGATCGTAGATTGCCAGATCATAGCCGGTGAAATAATTTTCTTGGCGATGGAGCGCAAAAACCGAGTAAAAAGCAACAAAAAGAAGCCAGATTATAAAAATCAGCAGGAGGCCTCTTTTCTCCAACCACCCCTCTTTTTTTAGAGCAATTGTTTCTATAAAAAATCCTAGCGGAGGAGTCAGCAAGACGCTGAAGAAAAAAAGCCCTAGCAGCGAAACCCAAAAGGAATTAAAGACGAGCGGAGACGAGACTGCTATTATAATTAAAGCAATGGCTAACCATGCCGCCCAAAACAACTTCATTCTTTTCTCGGTCAGTTCTTCCACGCTCGTTTTTTATAAATCATCTACCCGTTAAGAATCGGTAGCTTTAAGTAAACATGGCTCATCCTCAAGAAACCCGTGTCGCTATAGTCATCCCCACGCTCAACGAAGCCGATAATGTCCGCAGTCTTTGCGAAAAAGTCTTTTTATATATTCCCGACGCCGCCATTATTTTTGTTGATGATAATTCGACTGACGGAACTAAAGAAATATTGGCCGAGTTAGCTTACCGAAACGGAAGAATAAAGCCGATCTTCAGACAACCGCCAAAGAGCTTCGCTAAGTCTTATTTAGTCGGCCTGAGGGCTGCCCTGCGTCAGGGCGCGTCTTTGATTATCCAGATGGATGCTGATTTTTCCCACGATCCTCGGTATTTGCCCGAGATTTTAGAAAATTTGAGAGATTATCATTTGGTCATTGGTTCTAGATATATTCGAGGGGGAGGAGTAAAGAACTGGCCGTGGCGCAGGCGGTTTTTAAGCCGAGCTGGCAATTTGTTTGCCAAAGCCATGACTGGTTTGAAAATTGGCGATTTGACAGGAGGGTTTTTAGGCTGGCAAGGGGGCTTGTTAAAAAAAGTTTTGTCTGGTCGGTTGAACGTAGACGGTTACGCTTTTTTGATAGAAATGAAAATCTTGGCCCAAGAACAGCACGCCAAGATCAGAGAGGTCCCTATTGTTTTTGTCGAAAGGCGCCAGGGAGCTTCTAAGATGAGCCTCAAAATTATTGGCGAAGCAATCTTGTTCTGTTGCTTGTCTCGGCTTAACAGGTTTCGCAAAATCAACTCACGGAGTTCTGTGTGAATCGGGAGCCAATCGGTTTATCTCGTTATTTGTTCAACAATGGCCCTGAAGATATCGGGTTTGGCTTCTGCCAACTCGGCTAAAATTTTCCTGTCTAGACCGATGTTCTTTTGTTTGAGGAGATTTAAAAACTTGCTGTAGGATATGCCTAGGTTTTTGGCAGCGGCTCCAATCTTAATCTGCCAGAGCCGCCGGAAATCTCTTTTTTTGTTCCGCCGGTCGCGGTAGGCATATTTCTGGGCGTGGAAGATCGCCTCTTTTGCCCGTCTTAATTTTGATTTCCTGCCCCAACGAAATCCCTTGGTCTGTCTCAAGACATTCCTTCTTCTCTTTAGCCTCGGTTTCCCGCCTTTGACTCTAGCCATAATTTAAGATTAGCCGATTAATTTCTTAATCCTTTTTAATTCCGATTTTGAAAGAGGAACTAGCTTTCTCTTTCCTCTTCTCATTTTTCCGGATCTTTTTGCCAAATAATGATTCAAGCCGCATCTTCGGCGCAAGACTTTTCCCGTTTTTGTGATCTTGAAGCGTTTTGAAATAGATTTCCTCATATTCCTAAATTATTGTTTTGAAATAATCATAGTAAAGCCTCGGGGACCTTTCCTGAGGTCGGTTTCCGCTTTGATGGGAATAGCTTTGTCTAAAATTTCTATGAACCGGTTGATTTTATCTTTGGCGACTCCGGCCAGGGCTTTTTCCCGGCCCCGGAGGACCATTTCGATCAAGACCTTGTCGCCTTGGTTTAGGAATTTCTCGGCCTGTCTTGATCTGATTTCCAGATCGTGGAGAGAGATCCCGAAGGAAAGGCGAATGCCTTTTATCTGGCCGCCTTTGTGCTTTTTTATCTCTTTTTGCTTTTTCTCCTGCCAGTAAAGATATTTTCCGTAGTCGGCTAGGCGGCAAACAGGCGGAATCACTTTTTCGGTCACCTGGATTAAATCTAAATTGCGCTCCTGGGCCAGGCGGAGCGCCTCGGTCAACTCGATAATTCCTAGCTGCTTTCCGGTTTCGTCCACCAGCCTGACCTGAGTTGTTCTTATTTGGTTGTTGACGAGTGGTTTTAGGATAGTTTAGAGATTTTTTAGAGTTCTTGGTGGAGGTGCCGAGATTGCACCCGGATCCAGAAATTTTTCCCAAAGAAAATCTACAAGCTTATCCCGATTTTAACTGAAGGCAGAAAGTTGAATCAGGCGAAAAACGTTGTCTGCCATCCTTGGCTTTCGCCAAAATAAAGAACACTTTTCTCGATTGATGACACCAACCTCAATTATCGAGAATCCTTAAGGTCGGCGCTGCTTTAAACGTAAGCTAAAGCAGGTTGAAAAGATAAGTTGGCACTTATTTTTTCTGAAAGTTTAGCGAGGTTTCAGAATACTCGACTTGCTTTTCTTGGGAGTAATTGCTGTCGAAGCTTTTCACCCCCATTGTGAATTATCCTAAGACTTCCCTGATCTCGCGATTTATTTCCCGTTTCTTTATCACCTGCCTCTGATCGATCTTTTTTATCCTTTTTGCCAGAGCGAACTCCAGCTTAATTTTCCCGTCCTTAGTATATATTCTCAAGGGCACGAATGTCAATCCTCTCTGGGAGGCCCTGCCTTTAAGGTAGGATATTTCCGCCTTCCTCATAAGAAGCTTTTTCTCTCTTTCGGGAAGGTAGTCTGAAGGGGCGTTTTTCGGCTGGTAAGCGGGAACGTGGCAGCCGACCAGATAAAGCTCTTCGCCCCTGGAGATAACATAACTGCCGGCCAGGCTTGCCCTTCCTAGCTTGATCGACTTGACCTCTTGCCCCAAAAGGACGAGGCCGGCCTCAAATTTCTCCAGGATCTCGTGGTCAAAAGCGGCTTTTCTGTTTTCGGTGAAAATGCGCATTATTTAATGGTAAGACAAGAATAAGGTCTTGACAACTATTCTTGTTATTGTTAGTAAGATAACACAATACATATAAAGCGTTAACCGGAGTCGCGATCCGGGAGCTGAAGGTAAAATGCCTTACGGAAGCTGAACCGTAAAATCCAGCCGCCGATTTCTTATCCAAGAAGCCGGCCAGAGAGTCCCGCTTTTTAGCGGGAAACCGGGGTGGTACCGCGAGGCAAAAGAAACCTCGTCCCTGTCCATGTTTTAACGTGGCTAGAGACGAGGTTTTTATTTTAGCGAACAATAATATGTGGCAAATAGTTTCAACAATTGAGAGGCGCCGGAGAAACCGAACACTATATTTGGGGCTGTTTGCTATTGTTCAAAAACTACATTAACCATACTACTACAACTTTTTTGAACCATGCCAAACGGCCTCATTCGGGGCCGTTTGTTCTTTCCCAAAAGGAAGCATTCTAGAGGCTCTCTCCCTATCACAAAAAACAGTACATTTTAACCATTCAATTTACAAATAAAAAGTTAATCAAATAAAAACATGAAAAAAGACACTTCTTATATAAAAGTTGCTTCTTACGAAGGAAAAATCGGCCAAGTCAAAAAGGTTGTTCTTCTCTATTCTGGCGGTCTTGATACCAGCTGTATGTTAAAATGGATTCAAGACGCTTATGGCGCAGAGGTGATTACTTTGACGCTGGATTTGGGCCAGCAGATTGAAGATCTTGAGGCGATTAAGAAAAAGGCTTTGAAATTCGGGGCAAAAAAAGCCTATATCATTGACGCTAAAAATGAATTTGCCGATGAATATCTCGCCCCCTTGATTAAGGCTAATGGCGCTTATCAAGGAAATTATTATATTTCCACAGTTTCTAGACCACTTCTTGCCAAATGGGCAGTAAAAATTGCCGAGAAGGAAAAAGCTGATGCTATTGCTCATGGCTGTACGGGCAAGGGCAATGATCAGGTAAGAATCGAAGCCACTGCCTTGACTTTGAATCCGAAAATTAAAATTATTGCTCCTGTTAGAGAATGGTCTATGGGCAGAGAGGAAGAGATTGAATATGCGAAGAAATATGGAATTCCGGTTCCGGCCAATATGGATTTTCCTTATTCTGTTGATGATAATATGTGGGGGATGACTTGGGAGGGGGGAGAAATAGAAGACCCGGCCCTTATCCCGCCGATTGAAAAATTCCTGACAACATATACTTTAGCTGAAAAGGCGCCGAATAAGTCAGAATTGGCGAAGTTGACTTTCAAAAATGGATTGCCCATATCCTTAAACGGAAAGGAGATGAAGCTAACAAAATTGATCGGCGCTTTAAACAAAATCGCCGGTAAGCACGGCGTAGGCGTCGTCCATCACATTGAAGACAGGTTAGTCGGTCTTAAGGTGAGGGGGGTTTATGAATTGCCAGCTGCTCACGTGATTATAACTGCTCACAAAAACCTGGAAAAATATGTTTGCACGAGAGTTGAGAATGAATTAAAAAGCATCCTTGATATAAAGTGGGCTTATCTTGTCTATGGCGCTTTGTGGCTTGAGCCGGTTGTTGAGGACATCAACGCCTTTAATGATAAAATTAACGAGAAGGTGAATGGGGCGGTAACGGTAAAACTTTACAAAGGTTCTGCGGAAGTGGTAGCCATGGAATCGCCAAATGCTCTTTACGACAAACACCTAGCGACCTTTATGAAGGACTATAGTTTTAACCAGAATGCAAGCGCCGGTTTTATTGAGATTTACTCGTTGCAAATGAAATTGGCAAATCAGGTCAAGAATAAGTTGAAATTAGAAAGTTAATACAAAAAAGAATTTTATGAAAAAATCATCAAAACTTTGGGGCGCGGCTTTTACCAAAGAGCCGTCCGAGGCAGTGATTGCGTTTACCGCCGGCCGCGACGTGGCGAGTGTGTTCCCGGCCGATGCAAAATTAATCCCTTACGATCTGTGGACGAACAAAGTTCATGCTCTGATGCTGGGGAAAAACGGGATTATTCCTAAATCTGATGCAGGAAAAATCCTCAAAGGATTACTTAAGCTTGAGCAATTAGTGGCTGCGGGAAAATTTCATCTTGATCCGAGTAAAGAAGATGTTCACACAAACATCGAGTCGTGGCTTACCGAAAAGCTGGGCATTGAGATAGCGGGCAAGCTTCACACGGCGCGCTCGAGAAACGATCAAGTAGTGACCGATATGAGGTTATACCTGCGGGATCAGGTATTGATATTTGTGAGTAATAACATTGGACTCATCCAGACGCTTATCAAACTTGCCGAGACATATAAATCAGTACCATTCCCAGGATTTACTCATCATCAACACGCGATGGTGACGACCTTTGGGCATATCTTGGCCGGTTTTGCGGCGATGATTAGTCGGGATATTGAGCGCCTTAAAGGCTGGTATAGCCTTCATAACGTTAGTCCTTTAGGCAACGCGGTCGCCTACGGTACGAGTTTTCCGGTAGACAGGACATTGACAGCCAAACTTTTGGCTTTTGACGGTCCGGACACGAATTCAATGGATGCTATTACTAATCGCTGGGAGCCGGAAGCGGATTTGGCATATAGCGTCGTCGTTCTTATGAACCATTTGTCGCTTACCGCTCAGACGCTTATTATTCTCGCGACGCCGGAGTTTGGTATGATGAAACTAGCTGACGAATTTTCGACTGGCAGTTCCATTATGCCTCAGAAGAAAAATCCTGATCCCTTGGAGGCAATTAAAGGAAAGGCAGGTTTTGTTTGTGGGCAGCTTTTGAGTTTGCTTTCTATAGGGAAAAGCAATTTTATCGGTTTTAATCGCGACTCGCAATGGACTAAATATATTGTGATGGATCTTTTATCCGAGTGCGAACCGGCGCCGGCGGTTCTTACTGGAGTGCTTTCGACCATGATGGTAAATACCAAGATTATGGAAACTTGGTGCCATAAAGGTTTTATTGGAGCAACCACGCTCATGGAACAATTAGTAACAATATATGCTTTACCGATGCGTCAAGCCAAGGTGCTGGTTGAGAAAGGCGTAAAGGGGAGTGTAGGTCAGGACAGGGTGACATTTACAGCGCTTTGCCAAGCTCTACGGGAGGAGGGTTTAGCGTTGCCGATTACCGAAAGTCAGATTGTTGCGTGGCAAGAGCCGGGAACAATCATCGAACTTACTAAGTCCTTTGGCGGGCCGGGGAAGAAAAGTATGAAGCAAGGATTGACACTTCTTGCTAAACAACTTGCGGGTTATCAGAAGTGGTTTTCGCAGAAAAAGAAAGACAGGGGAAAGGCACTGGAATTACTTGCCGATGCCATCACATCTTTAGGAAAGGAGGGTTACTAGTCCCCTCAATTTTTAAAGGTAAAAATGGTATATTAAAAACAAGATGACTATAAGAGAAAAAATCAGAAATTTGCTCATCCAAGCAATAAAACGAAGCGGTTTTGTTGTTGATTTTGACATTTCTCTTGATGCGTCCGGACAGGAAATTCATGGCGATTATGCGGCCAATGCAGCTTTAATTTTGGCCAAAAAACTTAACCAAGACCCTTTACTCGTGGCAGAAAAAATAAAAACAGCGGTTTTAAAAGCAGGGTCGGGGATCTTTGAAAAAGTGGAGGTGGCCGGCCCCGGCTTTCTCAATTTTTTTCTTTCGAAAGACTATGTTCAAAAACAAATCGGCGAGATTCTACGGGAGGGGAATAAATACGGAAGTTTAAAAATTGGGAAGAGTAAAAAGGTTCAGGTGGAATTTATTTCCGCCAACCCGACCGGCCCCCTGACTATTGGCAACGGCCGGGGAGGATTCTGGGGAGACGTTTTGGCAAACACTCTGACTAAAGCCGGCTTTAGAGTAGAAAAGGCATATTACGTCAACGACTACGGCAATCAAATAATGGCTTTAGGGCATTCGGTCTTAAAAGACGGCGAAGCAAAGTATAAAGGCGACTATATTGATTGGCTGAATAAAGAAGTTAAAGAGAAAGATCCGTATAGGGCAGGAGAAAGGGCGGCCAAGCTCATTATTAAAAAGCTGATTGAAAAAACGGTCGCGAAAATGGGAATTAAGTTTGACGAGTGGATTTCCGAAACCTGGCTCCATAAAACAAAAAGAGTAGACAAGGCCTTGGCAATTTTAAAGAGGAAAAAGTTTCTCTACGAAGAAGAAGACGCCTTGTGGTTTAGGTCCACCACTTTTGGCGATCAAAGAGACAGGGTGGTAGTAAAACGGAACGAATGGAAAACTTATTTAGCAGGGGATGCCGGCCTGCACTATTACAAGTTTTCCGAAAAGAAGTTCGCTAAAGTTATCAACATCTGGGGAGCGGATCATTGGGGAGATGCTCCGGGTTTGCAAGGAGTGGTCGAGGCCTTGGGGCACAAAGGCAAGCTCGAAATCCTTTTCCATCAATTTATCACTCTTTTTAAAGGCGGCCAAGAATTAAGAATGTCCAAAAGGGCCGGCGTCTACGTGACCATGGATGAGCTTTTGGAAATGGCGGGCAGGGATGCCACCCGGTTCTTTTTTCTGCAAAAGGCAGCTGGCACTCATTTAAACTTTGATGTCGATCAGGCTAAAGAGCAGTCTGCCAAGAACCCGGTCTATTATGTCCAATACGCACACGCAAGAATCTCCAGCATTATAAAAAAACTCAAAATTCAAAACTCCCGCCTGCGCGCCTCCTCCGCCGAAGCGGCTGCGAAGGCCGGGCAAGGCTTCGGCGGGCAGGCAAAAAGCAAAATTACATATCAAAAATTAAAATTATTAAACCATCAAAGCGAACTAGCGCTCATTAAGCAGTTGATCCGCTTGCCCGAGGTTGTTGAGGATACTGCCAAAGACTATCAGGTTCAAAGGCTGCCGCAGTACGCGCTTGATCTGGCCACGTCTTTTCACCAGTTTTACCGCGACTGCCGGGTAATAACCGAAGACAAGAATCTGGCCAAGGCAAGGCTGGCCCTGATTTTGGCAACCAAAATTGTTCTTAAAAACACTCTTGACCTCATGGGGATCACGGCTCCTGAGAGAATGTAGATAAACGGGATGATGTAGGTAAAAACATAAAGAGAGGAAACAAAAGGGGATAAGATTACAGAATTATAGATTGTTAAGATTGCGGCCGCAATCTTAACGATCTTTCAAGAAACGTAAATGTTATAATAGAGGAATGAGTAAATACAAATACTATTTCAGAAAACCCAAGTCAGAGATTGCGAAAGATATTTTAACCGTTCTGATGTTAACCGGCGCGATCTGTATTGCCGCTACCTCGCCGTATTTCGGCGTTAACTTAATGCGCGCTTTTAAATATAGGAAAAAATATGGGAAGAAGCGCAAAAAGACAATTTATAACACTTTCTACCGTCTCAAGAGAGAAGGATATATTGATTTTAACATCGACAATCATCAACTTTACATCAATCTGACCGACGAGGGACGCAAAAAAGCGGGCAGGTTTCAAATAGACGCTCTGGAAATAAAAAAACCGGCAAAATGGGATAAAAAGTGGCGGGTGGTAATTTTTGATATTCCGGATTTAGACCGGATCAAAAGAGAAGCGTTCCGCGGCAAACTCAAAGAATTGAGTTTCTATCAGCTGCAAAAAAGCGTCTGGGTCTATCCTTACAATTGTTGCGACGAGATAGAACTACTAAGAGAATTCTTCGGCTTGGGCAGAAAAGAAATTTACATAATTACGGCAAGCGCCATTGAAGGCGGCGATTTTCTTAAAAAAGAATTCGGTTTGAAATAATTTTTATCCAATTAATATTTAGTCAAATTTATTAAGATCGTTAATTAGGCGTACGCAATCTTAACGAGGAAGCGATATAGAATACAAAATGGGATATAAAAATAGAATACAGAAACATCTGTTGGAAAATACCCATTGCGGAAAACGCCTGTTTGGGATTCAAAAAGATCATCTATTCGAGAGTTTTCGAAATCATCCTAATTGTTTAAATATTCCAATTACCCATTCAATCATTGAAATTAAGGGGAAAATTGTGCTACTATATGTAATATGCGGTTGAGAAATCATTATTTTTTGTTGCGGCACGGCCAGACAAATTATCAGAAAATAGGTTTGTTTTATCCTTGGCCTGATAGCTCCAAGGTGTGCTTGACCAGAAAGGGCAGAACTGATATCGCCAGGGTTGCCAAAAACTTAAAGAAAGTAAAGATTGACCTGATTTTTTCCTCAGATTTGTTTCGGACCAAACAAACAGCCGGAATAATCACTCATACCCTCGGCTTAAAAGTTATTTTTGACATGCGACTGCGTGATATTAATTTCGGCGTTTATCATGGTCAGTCCAAAGAGATCTTTAATCACGATTTCCCATTATCAAGATTGATGGCTAGGTTCAAAGAACGACCAAAGGGGGGCGAAAATTGGAACGAGGCCAGGCAAAGAGTTAAGAGCTTTTTGGCAGAAATTGAAAAAAGGCATCAGGGCAAGAATATCTTAATCGTCGGTCACGGCGGCCCCTTGTTATTATTGGAAGGCTTGATGAAAAGCTGGTCCGACCAATGTCTCGTGAATATTGTTCTGGCCAAAAAACAGATTAAAGTGGGTGAATTGAGAGAAATTTAAATGGCAGAGTTTAATTTTTTTGAAAAAGAAGAAAAAATTCTCAAGTTCTGGAAAGAGAACCGGATTTTTGAGAAGTCCGTTGAGAATCGGTCCAAGGACAACCCCGCCTCTTTTTACGACGGTCCGCCCTTCGTCACCGGCGTGCCTCATTACGGCCATCTTTTGGGCAGCATTGCCAAGGATATTATTCCCAGATATCTGACGATGAAAGGAAAAAGAGTCAGGCGGGTTTGGGGCTGGGATTGCCATGGTTTGCCGATTGAAAACAAAGTGGAGCAGAAACTCGGCTTAAAAAACCGGAGAGACATTGAAAAAATAGGCCTTTTAAAATTCATTGAAGAGTGCAAAAAATACGTTGCCGAGACCTCGGCCGAATGGGATTGGTACATTGACCACATCGGCCGCTGGGTAGATATGAAGAATGCCTACAAGACCATGGATTTGTCTTATATGGAGTCGGTCATTTGGGTTTTCAAAAAACTTTATGACCAAGGATTAATTTACAAAGGGATGAGAATTTCCCTTTTTTGCCCCAGATGTTCTACGCCGGTTTCCAACTTTGAGATCGCGATGGATAATTCTTACGCTGACAGGATGGATACGGCCATTACGATGAAGTTTAAAGTTATTGATCAACCGTTCCTCGAAAAACATAAAATTAAGGAGCCGTGTTATTTACTGGCTTGGACGACTACGCCTTGGAGTTCGGTCAGCACCATGGGTTTGGCAATCGGAGAAAAATTTACTTATCAATTGGTTGAGGCCGGCCAAGAATATTACTTAATGGCCAAAAACCGGGCAGAAGAAATCATGGCCGGCAAGGACCATGAAATCATTAAAGATATTTCCGGCAAGGATATTTCAGGATTAAAATACGAGCACATTTTCGATTATTACCAAAAGCAGTTTTCAGAATACAAAACTTGGCCAACTGATTATGTTTCCGAACAGGAGGGCACCGGCATCGTCACCATCAATGGCGCTTTCGGCGAAGCGGATATGGAATCAGCCAAGAAATACGAGCTGCCCATTATTGTTAATGTTGACGAAGAGGGAAAATTTACCGACGAAGTTGTTTTGGCGCCGGGCCAGTATGTCAAAGAAGCAGAGCCGGTTGTCATTGAGGACATAAAGAAAAGAAATTTACTATTCAAGGAAGAAAAAATTACTCACTCTTATCCTCTTTGTTATCGCTGCGAAACGCCTTTAATCTACCGCGCCCAAGATAGCTGGTTTATTGACGTCCAGAAATTAAAGCCCCGGTTATTAGAAAAAAACCAGAATATTCATTGGGTGCCGGAACATTTTAAAGAAGGCCGTTTTACCGATGGCATTAATACCGCTCCTGACTGGGGAATTTCCCGAGCTCGCTATTGGGCAACGGCGATGCCGGTTTGGGAGTGCGAGAAATGCCAGGCAAGAGAGGTATTTGGATCGATCGCGGAAATTGAAAAGAGAAGCCAGCAAAAAGTTAAAGATTTACACCGGCCGTTCATTGATGAAATTGTTTTTTCCTGCCAAAAATGTTCTGGCCAAATGAATCGGGTAAAAGATGTTTTGGATTGCTGGCTTGATTCCGGCTCTATGCCTTATGCGGAAAGGCATTATCCTTTCGAAAATAAAGACGATTTTGAGAAAAGTTTTCCTGCTGACTATATTTCCGAATACACGGGCCAGGTCAGGGCATGGTTTTATGTCCTTCATGTTTTATCAACCGCATTGTTCGACTCGCATTGTTTTAAAAATGTCGTGGTTTCAGGCGTGATTATGGGCACGGACGGCCGCAAGATGTCAAAATCATTCCATAATTATCCTGATCCCAGAGGCGTTATTGAAAAATACGGCGGAGACGCTCTTCGCCTTTACCTAATGGGCAGTCCGACCATGGCCGGCCAGGATATGAATATTTCTGAAGAAGGGGTGAAGGAGCAGGTGAAGCAGATTAATCTTATTTACTGGAATAGTTATAATTATTTCAGGACATTTGCTGATTTGCATAATTTTGATCCCCAAAAGCAGTTAGAGGATTCTATTGAAAATCCTTTAGACGCTTGGCTTTTGAGCCGGGCCAATAGATTTCTCAAAGAGTTTACTCAATTATTAGATGATTATCACGTTCCCGAATCAGTGCGGCTGGTGCCAGGGTTTTTAGACGATTTGTCCCGATGGTATATAAGAAGGAGTCGCGACCGGCTGAAGTCAGGGGACAAGCAATCCTTGAGCGCCCTTTATAAGGCCTTGATTTTGTTTACTAAGGTTGTGGCTCCGGTAATGCCTTTCTTGACAGAAGAAATCTACAAAGAGTTGAGAGAAAAAATGGAGTCGGTCCATCTTGAGGATTGGCCCAGAGTCCAGGAAGAATTAATCAATGAAAAATTAGAGAAAGAAATGGCTTTAGTCAGGCAAGTCTGCGGCCTAGGGAATGCCGCCAGAAAAGAGTCGGGCATTAAATCCAGGCAGCCGCTAGCGAAGTTCAAAGTTCAAGGGTCAAAGTTCAAAGTTGGCGAAACAGAATTACTAAATTTGATAAAAGAGGAACTGAATATCAAGGAAATAGAGCTTGTTGATACTATAAAAAAGGAGCCGGGCTGGGTAATGAAAACAGAAGGGAAATTACAGGTTTCTTTGAGCACTGAAATAACTCCGGAGTTAATGCAAGAGGGCCTGCTTCGGGATTTCATGAGAGAAATTCAGGAAAAAAGAAAGAAGGCGGGTTTAAAGCCCCAAGATAAAATTATTGTCTATTACCAAGGGGCGCAAAACCAGTTACAATTTTTAACAAAGAACAGGGAGAAAATCTTAAAAGAAGTGATTGCTACTGATTTGATTCTGGCAGACAATGAGAAATTCGCTCCCCAAGACGAAGTGAAGCTTGGCGGAGGCAAGTTTTTACTGAAAGTTGAAAAGTCATAAGCTTCGTGTTTTTATACCATCGAACCCAAGGGTTTGTTTTAAAAAAAGAGAACAGGGGAGAAGCCGACCAGCTTTTTACGGTTTTTACCAAGGATTTCGGTAAAATCGTCGTCCTGGCCAAGGCGGTTCGCAAGCCGAGTTCAAAATTGAGGGGCGCGATCGACGTTTTTTATCTGTCGGAAATCGAGTTTATCCAAGGGAAAATCCAAAAAACCCTGACTGGCGCTTTGTTAGTCGAGAACTTTTTCGGCATCAGAAAGAACCTTTTAAAACTCAGGCTTGCCTATAGTTTCAGTAAAATCTTCTGCGGCCTGGTAAGAGATCAAGAATCAGACGACAATCTCTGGCTGATGCTCAAAAAGTTTTTTTTCAAACTCAATCAGGAAGAATTAGTTCCAGCCAAAGCCTCATTGTTCTATCATTTCTTTTTCTGGAAGTTTTTAAGCCTTTTGGGATATCGCCCGGAACTGGACAAATGCCTTTATTGCCGGAAGCAGACATTCTCGGCTCAGGTTTTTTGGGCGGTCAAGGAAGGGGGATTGGTTTGTAAAAATTGTCTCAATAAAGTAAAAACAAAGGTAGGGAAGCTGGATGCCGGACTCGTCAAGACTTTAAAGATTTTCCTTGATCAGGACTGGGAAGCTTTAAAAGCGCTGAAAATCGAACCCGAACCGCTTCAAGATTTAAAAATTATCAGCAGGCATTATCTTTACCATATTTTTGAGGGAAAATAGAATTATGTCTAGAAAACTCATTCGTCCGATCATCATTCTGGTTCTGGCTCTGGTCGGTTTTGGCTTTTGGTACTTCCAGAGAAACGTCTTCTCAAAAGACACCTTAAAGCTGGAAATCTTGGGGCCGGATACGGTCGAGGTCGGCCAGAAAGTTGATTACGTCCTGAAATACAAGAACAACGGCGAAATCACCTTGACCGGCGCCAGGCTGACCTTTGAATATCCGGAGGACTCTTTAGTGGAGGACGGAAAACTCAGGCTTGAAAAAGAAATAGGCGACATTTATCCGGGAGAGGAGAAAACTATCACTTTTCAGGCAAGAATCTTGGGAAGAGAAAACGAATTAAAAAAGGCGAAAGCCTGGCTGGAGTTTCAGCCCAAGAACCTGAGAGCCCGCTACGAAGTTTCGACCACCCAGGCGGCGGTCATTAAATTTTCCCCGCTGACTTTTGAATTAGATATTCCCTCGAGGATCGAGGCAGAGAAAGACTTCAGCTTTTCCCTGAATTATTTTTCCAACATCGATTATCCGCTTTCCCAATTGAGAGCAAAGATTGATTATCCTTCGGGCTTTGAATTTATAGAAAGTAGCCCCCAGGCCATGGAAACAAATGAGTGGCAGATACCAATTCTCAACAAGACCGAGGGCGGAAGGATCAGGATTTCCGGGAGAATCAAGGGAGAGGTCGGCGAGCAAAAGGTTTTTAAGGCAAGCTTAGGAATCTGGCAAGGAGGAAAGTTCGTCCTCTTGAAGGAAACGGCCAAGGGGGCGGAGATCATCAAGCCCATGGTTTATCTGTCGCAGCTGGTCAACAACTCTTCTGACTACACTGCCAATGCCGGTGATTTTCTCCATTACGAAGTCTTTTTTAAGAATATCGGAAATTCTCCTTTCGAGAACCTGTTTCTGGTGGTCGGCCTTGACGGTTTGCTTTTTGATCTGGAAACCCTGAGAGCCGAAAGCGCCAATTACCATCAGGGCGACAGTTCTCTGGTCTGGGACTGGAAAAAGAATCCCCAGCTCAAGTTTCTGGACGAGGGCGAAGAAGGCAAGGTTGAGTTCTGGATTAATCTGAAACAAGATTTCCTCTTAACAGAAGCGAAGGCCAAGAACTTGCTTCTGAAAAACAGCGTCAGCCTGGCTCCGGCCAGGGAAGAGTTTGCCGTCAAAGTAAATTCAAAGCTGGTTTTGGAACAGCAAGGCTTTTTCAATGATGAAGTTTTTGGCAACTCCGGCCCCCTGCCGCCAAGAGTCGGCCAGCCGACCACCTTTACCGTTATCTGGAAGCTAAAAAATTATTATAATGATCTGAGGAACGTTAAGGTTAAGTCAACCCTGCCTTCTTTTGTCAGCCTGACCGGTCAGCTTTTTCCCCGAGATTCTTCGTTTGTTTTCGACAGCCAGTCGAGAGAGATTATCTGGGAGGTCGGAGAAGTTCAGGCCGGCCAAGGGGTCGGCGGAGAAGGCCCTAATCTTTCTTTCCAGGTTTCTTTGAATCCCAGCGCTTCCCAGCAAGGCCAGACAGCCGAGATTATCAATAAGTCCCAGGCTTTTGGCGACGATACCTGGACCCAAGACGCGGTTGCTTCTGCTATTCAGACGCTCACTACCGGCCTTTTGAGCGACGAAGGCTTTACTCCCAGCCAGGGAATAGTTCAATAATTTTATAAGCGTATTAGTATATTCGTAAAAATTAGTAATTCGTAGGAAAATTAAGTATGGCAATAGTGTGTAGCTCTACGAATTACGAATAAGTACGAATATACGAATTATGAAATATATGGAGGATTTAATGCAAAAAATTGTTAGTTTGTGCAAAAGAAGGGGCTTTGTTTTTCCTGGGAGCGAGATTTATGGAGGATTGCAGGGTTTTTACGACTATGGCCCCTTGGGATCGGAACTGAAAAATAATCTCAAACAGTTGTGGTGGCGCTGGATGACAAAGGAACATGATAATATTGTCGGCATTGACGGCGCCATTATTACCCATCCAAAAGTTTGGGAGGCCAGCGGCCATGTTAAAAGTTTTGTTGATCCGCTTTCAGAATGTAAAAAGTGCCATCATCGTTTCAAGGCAGATGATCTAAAAGGCGATAATTGTCCAGATTGCGGCGGCAAATTAACCGAACCAAGAAATTACAATATTCTGGTATCAACCGAGTTGGGAGTAATTGAGGGCGAGAAAACAAAAACCTATCTTCGAGGCGAGGCCTGCCAAAATATTTATTTGAACTTTAAGAACGTCTTACAATCAAGCCGGCTGCAAATCCCTTTTGGCATTTGTCAGATCGGTAAGGCTTTCAGGAATGAAGTTACCCCGGGAAATTTTCTTTACCGGCAGAGAGAATTTGAACAGTGGGACCTCCAATGGTTCATTAATCCCAAAGAGGCAGACAAATGGTTTGAGTTTTGGAAAGAGGAGAGAATGAAGTGGTACAAAAGCTTGTTTACTCATCCGGAAAATCTCGGATTCTATCAACACGATAAATTGGCTCATTATGCAAAAAAAGCCTTTGATATCGAATATTCGAAATCTCCGTTTGGCAGCAAAGAAATAGAAGGGATTCATTGGCGGGGAGATTGGGACCTTTCAAGGCACGGAGAATATTCCGGCCAGGATCTAAATTATACCGATCCGACTACCAACGAGAAATTCATCCCCTGGATTATAGAGACCTCTGGCGGAGTTGACCGAATGTTTTTATTCTTAATGATTGATGCTTATACCGAAGAAAAAGATAGAATCGTTTTAAAGCTGAATCCAAGGATCGCGCCTTACAAAGCAGCGGTTTTTCCACTTTTAGCTAATAAGCCCGAGTTGGTAGAGAAAGCCAGGGAGGTTTTTGAAATGTTAAAAATTGATTTTTCAGTTGCCTGGGACGACAGGGGCAATATCGGCAAAAGATATTACAGCCAGGACGAGATTGGTACGATTCTGGGGATTACTTGCGATTTTCAGACACTTGATGACAATACGGTTACTCTAAGAGATAGGGATACAAAAACTCAAATAAGATTAGGCATTTCTGAACTACGCGATGTGATTCAAAAGGTTCTAAACGGGGAAGAATTTTCTAAACTTGGTAAAGTTAAAATCAATCCATTCAAACATGCTAAAAAGAGTACTTCTTCCAAACGGCCTTAGGGTTTTGTTCTATCCAATGAAGAGCACCGAAGCGGCAACGATTTTGTTTTTGGCGAGGGCTGGTTCCAAATACGAAACTAAAGACCTAAATGGCATTTCCCACCTGCTTGAACATTTGCTTTTCCGGGGAACAAGGAAATGGCCGAAGCCAACCAGCATCTCCCAAGAGCTAGACCAGATCGGAGGCTTCTACAACGCTTTCACCGACAAGGAAATCTTAGGAATCGTTATCAAAGTTGGAACCGAGAACTTTTCTTTGGCGGTAGATATCTTAGCCGATATGGTAATCAGCCCTTTGTTCAAGGAAGACGGAATTGCCAAGGAGAAGAAAGTCGTCGTCGAGGAAATCAATATGAGAGAAGACGATTCCCAGACATTGGTTCTCGACCTTTGGGAAAAGCTTTTGTACGGGGATCAGCCGGCCGGCTGGCTGACCATCGGCACGAAAGAGACCGTCGGCTTGATTTCCAGAAAAGACCTTTTTCGCCACCTTCGGGATTCTTTTGTCGCCAAAAACTCAACTGTCGTTGTCGCCGGAAATCTGAAGGAAGATGAGGTCAGGCGGGGGATCGAAAAAAGATTTTCTGTTTTGGACAAAACACGAGGAAAAGAAAAGCTTTCTGCCAAAGAGAATCAAAAAGAGTCCGAGGTGCTTTTGCATTATAAGAAGACCGATCAGACGCACCTTTGCCTTGGAGTCAGGACGGTGGATGCTTTTTCGCCAAAAAAGTATCCTCTGGCCGTAATTTCGGCTTTGCTGGGGGGAATGATGAGCTCTCGGCTTTTCGTCGAGGTCAGGGAAAAAAGAGGCTTGGCCTACTATCTGCGGACTTTTTCTGAGCACTATACCGATACCGGCTATCTGGTAACCCACGCCGGCCTTAATAATGAGAAAGTTTTAGAAGCGGTCAAAATTATTTGCAGACAGTACCAAAAACTCAAGACAGAAAAAATATCCGGGCAGGAGCTGACAAAAATCAAAGAGAATCTGCGAGGGCGCTTAAAACTTGGGCTGGAGACTTCCGACGACTTCGCTTCTTTTTATGGCCTTCAAGAGATTCTCGGAGGAGAAGTCTTGAGCCCTGATCAAAAATGGCAAAAGATTGCCAAAATCACTCCAGATGATATTCTTAAAGTTGCCAGAGAGTTTTTCCAGCCGCAAAAGCTAAATTTGGCCTTGATCGGCCCTTGTAAGGACAAGGAAAAGATTTTAAGAGTTCTTAAGAGAATTTAACATGGAAAAAGTCACTTTCGAGTTTTCCTGGGAAACAATTTTTAAGATAGGATTTTTGGCAGTTTCGATTTACATTCTTTATCAGGTGAAGGAGATTTTGATCTGGGTGCTTTTTGCTTTAGTGATCTCTCTTTTATTCAATCCCCTGATCGAGTATCTCCAGGGCAAAAAGGTTCCGAGAACGATTGCTGCGGTCATCGTCTATTCCCTGGTTTTTGGCGTTTTTGCCGTTTCGATCTACATTTTCGCCCCCTTGATGATAGTGGAAGTCCATCATTTCTCCGAAGGTTTCCCCGAGTATTTTGAGAAAATTTCTCCTTCTCTCAGAGGTCTGGGGGTTGCAGGCTTTGAGAACTTTGAGAACTTTATTGACCTGGCGGAAAGAACTCTTTCCCGGGTCGCCGAAAACATTTTCAGTGCCCTCTTTTCTATTTTTGGGGGGATTTTCACGACAATTTTCATTATTTCTTTAGGCTTTTTTCTGTCTTTGGAGGAGCGGGCTTTCGAAAAGTCGTTTTCCCTGTTCTTTCCAGCGGAGTTTGAAAACGTGGCTTTGGATCTTTGGAAAAGATGCCAAAAAAGGGTCAGCGGCTGGTTTCTCACCAGAGTCGCCAGCTCTTTGTTTGTCGGCGTCTTGACATATATTGCCCTTTTGGTTTTAGGCGCAAACTATCCTTTCTCTTTTGGAATTTTGGCGTTTCTTTCTAATTTTATTCCGTTTGTCGGGCCATTTATAATTGGCATTTTTATTTTTGTCCTTCTCGTTTTGACAAGCCCAGTAAAAGCAGTTTTAGCAATAATTATTTTTATTTTAATCCAGCAAATTGAAGGAAGTATTTTAACTCCCGTTCTAAGTAAAAAATTCATCGGCCTATCTCCCTCTTTAGTTCTAATATCTTTGGCGGTCGGCGGAGTCCTCGGCGGGATGTGGGGAGCGATTTTGGGGATTCCTTTACTCGGGATTTTACTCGAGTTTTTACGAGATTTTCTGAAAAAGAAAAAAGAATTTTCTTCGTAAATTTGAAATTTGAAATTTGAAATTTGCAATTTTATACATTGTCGCTACTCCTATCGGTAATTTGCAGGATATCGGCTCCCGCGCCATCGAAGTATTAAAGGGAGCTGATTTGATTTTGGCTGAAGACACGAGGGTAACCAAAAAACTTTTAAACCATTACAACATTAGAACGCCGGTTTTGAGTTATCATCAGCACAGCCAATTGCAGAAAGTTGATTCTATCCTTAAGCTTTTGGAGAGAGGGAAAAACTTAGCCTTGGTTTCCGACGCCGGCACTCCCGGGATTTCAGATCCGGGCAATAAGTTAGTGAGAGAAGTGGCTGAGTCATTAAGTGATAAAGTGGCAATAGTGTCGATCCCTGGCCCCTCGGCTTTGGCCGCGGCGGCCAGCGTCTGCGGCTTCCCGATGGACAAGTTTTTATTCCTGGGTTTTCCGCCAGCAAAGAATAAAAGGCAAAGATTTTTTAAAGAAGTTTTAGAATCAAAGTACCCGGTAGTTTTATACGAGTCATCCCATCGGATTTTAAGAACCCTAGAGGAGTTGAATAGTATACTAAATACCAAATACCAAATACTAAATACTCGTTTGGTGGTTTGTCAGGAGCTGACCAAAATGTTCGAAAAAACTTATCGAGGGACAATTTCAGAAGTTCTTGATAAGATGAAAGGCCAGGATTTAAGAGGAGAATTCGTGATTATTCTTAGCAATCAAAAAGTTAGAAAAGATGAATAAATTCTATATTACCGCTGCAATACCTTACGCAAATTCCAAGCCCCATACTGGGCATGCGTTGGAATTCGTTCAGGTTGATGCGCTTAAAAGGTATCATCAGCTTTTAGGCGAGGAAGGGTTATCTCTTTCCGGCGGGGATGAAAACGCTCTGAAAAATGTTCAGGCGGCAGAGAAAGCCGGCCGGCCGCTCAAGGAATTTATTGACGAAAATACGGAAGCCTTTCGGCAACTAGCAATAAAATTAAACGGCGAGTTTAATGTCTGGCAGAAAGGCAGTGATCAGAACCATCATTTTCTCTCGAGCCAAAAACTTTGGGAACGGTGCGCTCAAAACGGGGATATCTATAAAAAACCATATAAGGGACTTTATTGCGTTGGCTGCGAAGCTTTTTACACTCCAGAGGATTTAAATGAAAAAGGCGAATGTCCCGAGCATGGCGGCAAAAAACTTGATCAGGTGGAAGAAGAGAACTATTTCTTTGCGCTTTCAAAATATCAAGATAAGATCGTCCAGCTTATTGAGGACGGAGATCTTAAAATCGTACCTGAGTTCAGAAAGAACGAGGTGCTAAGTTTTCTGAAAAGCGGTCTTTCTGATATTTCTATTTCCCGGTCCAATGAAAGAGCGAAGGATTGGGGCGTGCCGGTGCCGGGAGATCCGTCTCAAAAAATCTACGTCTGGATGGACGCTTTAAATATTTATCAAAGCGGCATTGGTTTTGGCTGGGATGAAGAGATGTACCAGAAGTGGTGGCCGGCGGATGTTCATGTCATTGGGAAAGGAATCAGCCGGTTTCACGCCGTCTATTGGCCAGCTTTTTTACTCTCGGCCGGACTTCCTCTTCCTAAATGCGTCTTAATCCATGGTTATCTGACAGTTGACGGGAAAAAGATAAGTAAGTCCGACCCATCAACGGTTATTGATCCGGCCCCGATTATCGAAAAATATGGCGCCGACGTTATCCGTTATTATCTCTTAGCTAAAGTTTCTCCGTTTGAAGATGGAGATTTCTCCGAGAGCAAGCTGAAAGAGGTTTATAACGCTGATTTGGCCAACGGCTTGGGCAACCTTGTTTC
Organism: bacterium; assembly: GCA_030693425.1. Lineage (NCBI taxonomy): Bacteria > bacterium. The sequence goes on along the minus strand of JAUYAM010000001.1, from coordinate 66,723 downwards.
CCGAGTTCTGACAATGGTGAAGAACTACTGCGGCGGGAAAGTTCCTAAAGTTAACCGAGACCCAGACAGCCATCCATTAAGGATTGATGAAAATATCTATAATTGGAAAAAGAGTTGGGCGGATTTAGATAAAAACATGGCTGAATACCGGTTTAACGACGCTTTAGCTGCTGTCTGGCGGTTTATCAGCGAGGCGGACAAATATATTGACCAACAAAAGCCTTGGGTTTTGGCCAAGGAGGGGAAACAAGAGGACTTAAATTGGGTTTTGTACGGGCTTTTGGATTCTTTACATCAGGTTGCCTGGCAAATATACCCATTTTTACCGGAGACGAGCCGAAAAATCGCTGAGGCTTTGGGCATCCAAAAAATATTGGTTAAAAATCCTTTAAACAAGGATAGCTGGACTAACATTAAACCCGGGACAGAAATCAAAAACCCAGGCCCGCTTTTCCCGAAAATAGAGGCATAGCGCTCTTGACAATAGGTTTTGATTGGCTATGATGAGAATTACAAAACTATGTCAGAAAGTTTTCGCGGATTAAATTTAACTATTAATCTTTTGGTCATTAACCTTGGACAAAGGCCAGAGGGTTTAATTAGGAAATCTTGAAACCATAAATCTACCATATCTTAGTTCCAACCCCCTGGCCTGCAGCCAGGGTTTTTTAGTCCTCGGGTTTTCAGTTCGGACATTGGCCGTCGAGGAAGCGACTGGCGGCCAATCTCGGCCCAAAAGCCCGAGACAGTCCTTTTAAAATTCAATTTTCTGGAGGAAAGTAAAATGGCAAGAAACCCTTTTCGTGGTCCGGGTAAAAGAAGTATCTGTCCAGCTACCAGCAGGAAGGGAAAAAGGCGCTGGTGGCGGCAATTTTGGAAAACTTGGCGGATCGAAAACGGTTCGTCCAAAAAAACAAAATAGGAAGTAGAAAAGAATCCCTCGTTAGGAGATCCGGCGGGGGATTTTTTCTTGCTTGTCCTTGACAAGAACTTTGATAAGTGGTTAAATGATAATATCCAATATGAAGAAGATTGCGACCGCAAAATTTTGGTTTTATTCCTACTTTTTAACCCTCGCGGGAGGCAATCTTTTGACTGTGCGTTAATTCTCTAAAAACCAATAACGATAGACAGAAGAAGCCTCCCCAGAGGCCTTTTTTTAATTCAAACAAACGCAATTATGGCTAAAAAAATAAGAAAACCAAATAAAGAGTTAAATCAAATTAGTTTTTGGTTTTATTATCCTTTTATTTCCACGAGGCCAGCTTTGGGGCGTGGAGAGGATAATGATTAACTCTTCTTAGGAAAAATCCTTTCAACTCTCTACAACTGGTCTCGCGGAGACCAGTTTTTAGTTCTTTTAAAATCTCTATACAAAAGAAAGGAGAGTTTGAGATGAACGTTGTTGTCAACCCTAAGGGATTTGTATTAAACGATAAGCTCCCGGAAACAATTGCCTTGGAAATTCTGGAAAGAGCCGAAAAAGATGAATACTGGAGAATGATTATTGATTTAGGTGAGGCGGGAGTCACCTTAGCCGTTCCAGAAAATCTCATCGGAGCATTTCAGCAAATCGGTTTTAACTGTCGCCTGATAAAAGTAGGCGAAGGGCCAGGAGATTTAGAAACAATCAAAGAATCGGTGGCGTGGATTTACGATCCTCATAGCCTCGTTAAAACCATCCCTGAGAAGATGGTGGCTTCTACTCATTATCCCTGGTCAGCTTTTGCCAAGATAATCAAAGTAGATATTGAGGGTATGTCAGCGGTTATTTCCGTCGGAGACGATAAAAGAAAATTAGACCTTTCTTCCCGTCGTTTCCAGGCAGATTTGTCTAAGGCCCTGGAAAAAATAGCGGCGGCATCCAAGCCGTTACAGCTGACATTGCCCGATATAGCTTCTGGAATGACAACAATAGAAAAAGAGATTGGGTTTTACCGATCTTTGTTGTCAATTAAAATGGCCGGTTACTCACCGTCTCGGGGAAGTGTCGCCGAAGGCATTCTGAGGATTATCATCGCCCACACGGAAGAAAAGATTGAAGTTCCGGCAGCAGAGTTGGCGCGGCTCGCTAATATTATCAAAACCTATGTGCGTCGCAATCAACCCGTACCAATCACGCTTTCCTTTGCTATCGGCACAAGAATTCCTAACCCATTAAAGTTCAAGGAGGTCATTGCCTTTCCAACACTCGCTTGGCTATATCTCGCTTTTTTCTTCGCTTTGATCAACGAGAAAGTGAAGACGATTTATGAGCCAGGGTTGAGGGTTGTGATCTTTGATGAAGCGACGCTTTTTGCTTCACTAACAGGGCTTGAGCCGGCAAGCGTGATGCAGATGCTTTCTATCTGTAGGAAACTTTTCTCTGCGCTTGGGGCGCCAGTCGAGGTTGTCGAATTGAAGCCAGACCTTTTTCCAGTAAAGGAGGTAGAAGCAATTAACGTCGGTGTAGATTTCGACCAAACTTACGCTGTCGCCTGCAGTCTGCCAGATATGCTTCAAATGGACGTGATGGCTGACCTTTATATTAGACGAGATAGGAACTATCAGGCCCTTCGGCTCATGATGGGAGAAGATTTGTGGCGGAAGGCGGAGATTACAGCCGTCGCTATGGCAAAGCTTTTGGCCTATCGAAAAAGAGCAAGAATCTTTTCCCGTATCTTGGGCGTGAATGACTTCATTGATGCTTGCATTACCGATAAGGCGGCGAGAATTGTCTTTGACGTCACTGCCAATGCTTTATTAAACCACGGGATGCCCGTAGTTTCTCGTCTCGCTGACGGCGCCCATAAAATGTGGATTGTGCCGGAGTACCGGATAAGCTTTGAACATCCAAAGGCGAAACAAGTAAAGATTTCACCACTAGAGTTCGGCTTAACGGGTGAGCCATACGTTTTCTACTATGTTGTATAGAGAAAAGTGGGGGCTATTGTAAACTACAGTAGCCCCCGGTTCTTTAAAGTAAATTTATTATGTTAGAATTTAAAAACATGAAAGCAAACACTTTTGTTTATCCTTTCGTACCGTTCGTTAATCTCGCAGATAAAAATATCCACAATAATCTTATTAGCAAAAAAGGGATCGATTTATCCGAATTGAAAAGACTGATCGAAATATTGCCCATGCCCAACCCGCAGATTAATGGCGAAACGATTGCCGAGAAAATTCTCTCCATATTCCAAGACGAGAATTATCGTTTTGGGCCGAGAGAATATATCCAAGAGAATAAGGATTTTTGGGTCTCTAAACTTAATTATTTCATTAATCATGGTCTGCTTATCCAGCTGACAATTTTAGGGTTTCCTTTTAAAGTGCCAGTCCCCCTGAAAACCAGCAGGACTTTTCCTGATATGGGAGAAGTTTTGTCTCTGTTGAGATTGAGTGAGATTGCTGATAATATCCAAAAAGTTTACCCTCCCGGCGCAGTTATTACGATTTTTACCGAGGGGGTCTTCGGAAGATTTAGCGGCGTTCCGGAAGAAGATTGGATTGCTTATCGAGAATTCCTGGAAAAGCTAAATGAGTTGTTAGGACTAAACTCTGTTTTAAAGATTATCGATTTATCGGAGATGGAAAAAATCGTGCCGGATTTCCAAGGGCATTATCAGAAGAGAGTAGCTGAATTCAAAGAGCTTTATCAAAAACAAGATCCCGATTTCTTAGCTAAATATCGAGGAACCTACGAATCGGTTTTGAGAATCGTTTCAACAAAGATGTATGACGAAAGTTTATTAATGGATGTTTACAATGAAAATTTGAAAGACGAAGAAATTACTGCCGAGGCTCGTAAGGTCCGTGAAGACATCAAGAAAAGAACGCATGAGTCTATTTTTCAATACCACGCTTATCTTAAGACGCGTGACGACATTGATTATCTGGAAAAAGTTGTGCCACACGGTCTGCCTTTAACTGTTTCTCCCAAAGCAAATCGTTTGGGCATTTTCCCCGTTAGTAGGATTTGTACCCGGTTGCCCTATCACGGAGTGCCCGTTTATTCTCCGAGGAAAAATCTTTTTTTGATAGAATACCTTATTGATATCAAACGCCGGCAGGAGAATTACACTCAGGTTTATTTTGACCAAGATCAAGATAATAAACCATTCTATTATATTGCCCTTGACAATAAGATTTAATTATGTTAATTTTCAACATATGAAACAGAAATCGCAAAAATTCTTTTACTTTAACTACTTCTATAGTCTTTTCCAGAGACTAGTTTTAGAGCGTTAAAGTAAGGGAATTTTTAAAAATCTTTTGACTCTCTACAACTGGTTTCGCGGAGACCAGTTTTTAGTTCTTTACTCTCCAAGAAAGGAGGTGCGGAATGAAAAACAGAAAGATTATCTTAATTGTTGTTCTTTCTGTCGTCGTTCTTGTCGCTACGATAATGATTGTTAGTCGTAGCGACAGTGGATCGATCCCGTGGTGGATAATAGTTCTTCCTCCACAACAGGGCTTCTAAAGAAAGGAGACGCCATGCGTCGATGGACTTTCCGCGGCCGGTGCACATTTTGGTTCATCGGTCAATCGGAGGATAGAATAATCTATCCTCCCCATTAAAGTTAAAGCTTAAGAATACCAATTTATATGACACAAAAATTTAGCAAATTTAATATTCAGGACGCCGTTCAAGGCAATGCCTATTATTACTATTATCCTCTTATTTTGCCAGAGGTTAGTTTCGGCGCGTTGAGGTAATATAATAGTAATCCATTTAAAAACCTTGACTTTCTAAAACTGGTCTCTCGGCGGGCCAGTTTTTGTTTTAGCCGAGACCGACAGTTCTTTGACAAGAAAGGAGGTAGCTATGGTTCGTTGGTCTTTCCGCGGCCGCTGTACTTTCCGTTACGGGCCGTGGGCGTCGTAGAAGGAGGCGACGGAGCGTACGCCGTCGCCTCACCCTTTTATCTTTTGCCGATCATAAAAGGAGATTTGAGATGATCCCATATGGCTTGTCTGCTATCGCTTGCGACCCTTGCGTTTTGACGGGGACAGGATCAGTCGTCGCGTTCGTTCTATTGGTCGCGGCCATGATCGTGGCTTTCTGTTTAATTGCCCGCGATAACTCAAAACAATGAGAGGAGATTGTCATGACCACCAAAGATGTTAGCGAGATTGATTGGAGTAAGGTTATTGGGGAGATGAGAGATCAGGCGCAAGATCTTTACGAAAGGATGAAGGAAACCAAAGACCGTCAGCATGCGGTGAAATATTGGGACGAGGCCAAGGCGCTCGAGCTGGCAGCCGAGAAGTTGGCCGAAACACACCTTCATCATGGCGGAGGAGGTTATTAGTCAAAAATAGCACAAAGCGCCTTGGGAAGAACCCGAGGCGCTTTTGTTTTTTTAAACTCAAATCAATGGGTATTTAAATCAGATACTTGAGTACCTTAATTTTACTAAATTCGGGTACCGCATCGGACAAGAGAATTGTTTCAGAGACGGCAAAATTAGGTTAAAATGGGATTATGATAATAGATACCCATTGCCATTTGAATTTCAACGCTTTTAAAGATGACGTTGACAAAGTTATTCAACGGTCTTTAGCTAATGAGGTTTGGATGATTAATGTCGGCTCGCAGCTGGAAACGAGCGAAAAAGCAATTGAGCTAACAGAAAAATATCCCCAAGGCGTTTTTGCCGCCATTGGCTTGCATCCGATTCACGTCCTCGGAACAGCGGATTTAATTAAAAACAAGCTTGATCCGGAAGAAGCAGCGGCGCAAGAAACGGTCAAGGGCTTTGATATTGAGGATTACCGGAAACTCGCCGCCAGCTCAAAAAAAGTTGTGGCCATTGGCGAAATCGGCCTGGATTATTATTGGAAGCCGAAAAGTAAAACAAAATTAGAAATATTCAAAAATCTTCAGAAACAGGGCTTGTCGTCGCAGATGGATTTGGCAAAGGAATTGAATTTACCAACTATTTTTCATTGTCGCTCCGCTCATGACGATCTTATAGAAATACTAAATACTAGATACAAAATACAAGATACTAAGTTGCGAGGAGTAATGCACTGTTTTACTGGCACAGTAGAGCAAATGCGGCAATATTTAGCCCTGGGATTGTCTTTGGGTTTTAACGGAATCATTTTTAAGCAGATCGCGGGGATAAACTGGCAAGAAATTATCAAGGCCGCGCCTTTAGATAGAATTTTGGTAGAAACCGACGCGCCTTATCTTATTCCACCAAATTCCAGCGTAGTTCAGCGGGAGGGTCAGTGTGGTTCAGCGAATCTCCGGAACGAACCGTTGTTCGTGAAGCAGGTTGTTCGGGAAATTGCGAAAATCAAAAAATTAAGCTATCAAGAAATAGAAGAACAGACAACAAAGAACGCTCGCGAATTATTTTCTATCTAGCGGAGAACTGTTCTCCGCTGATCTAAACTATGCTTTACGAACCGCAAAAAATTGAGAAAAAGTGGCAGGATAAGTGGGAAAAAGAAAAGCTGTATCAAGCAGCTGATTTTGACAAGAAACCCAAGTTTTTTGCTCTGATTGAGTTTCCTTATCCGTCGGGCGCCGGGTTTCATGTCGGGAATGCAAGGTCTTGGTTAGCCATGGATGCTTATTCTCGTAAAAAGCGGATGCAAGGATATAATGTTTTGTTTCCGATTGGCTGGGACGCTTTTGGCTTGCCGGCAGAAAATTACGCTCTCAAAAACAAACTTCACCCTTCTATAACCACGGCTCAGAATATTGCCACATTTAAGAGGCAGATTAAATCATTAGGCCTTTCTTTTGACTGGTCGCGGGAAATCAATACTACCGACCCTAAATATTATAAGTGGACCCAGTGGATCTTTCTTAAACTTTTGGGAAAAGGTCTGGCTTATCGGGCGGAAACTTCGGTTAATTGGTGCCCTTCTTGCAAAACCACTTTGGCTGACGAAGAGGTTTTAGCCGACGGCAGCCATGAAAGATGCGACAATCCCACTGAAAAAAGGCAGCAGGAGCAATGGATTTTGCGCATTACCAAATATGCCCAACGGCTTTTGGACGATTTAAATTTGGTTGATTTTTCGCCAAAGATTGCAGTTCAACAGGAAAATTGGATTGGCAAGTCAGAGGGCGTGGTAATTGAGTATCCCGTTGTGGGCATTGGTAAAGCCATTTCTTGTTACAGCACTAGGCCGGACACTAATTTTGGCGCTACCTTTGTCGTTGTCGCTCCGGAGCATCCTTTAATTCCGGTTTTGATAACCCCGGATAATAAAAAAGCGATTGAAGATTATATTCAGCAGACAAAGAAAAAATCGGAAGTTGAAAGAATTGATCTTGAAAAAGAAAAAACAGGAGTTTTTACCGGGAGTTACGCCTTGAATCGTCTTAACAACAGGAAAATGCCGATTTGGGTGGCTGATTTTGCGATTCTATCTGCGGGTACAGGCATGGTTGTTGGTGTGCCAGCTCATGACAAGCGTGACTGGCAGTTCGCTAAAAAATACGATTTAGAGATTGTGCCGGTAGTAAAGCCGGAAAATGACAAACAATGGGACTTTTCCAAAGAGCCATTTGTTGGTATTGATAAGGCAAAAATTTTTAATTCGGAATTTCTGAATGGCTTGCCAGCCCTTGAGGCAAAAGAAAAAATTATAAATCATCTAGTGGAAAAAGGTTGGGGCAAGAAATCGATTAATTATCATCTGCGAGATTGGATTTTTTCCAGGCAGCACTACTGGGGAGAACCCATTCCAGTCATTTACTGCCGTAAATGCCTGGAAAATGAAAAATTAAAAATAAAAAATAAAAAATTACTAACGACCGTTGAAAACGGAATTGAATATGCGATAATCCCGGTGCCGGAAAAGGATTTACCCGTGGAATTGCCTTACGTGGAAAAGTACGAACCGTCAGGCACGGGCGAATCGCCTTTGGCCAACATTAAAGAATGGGTTGAAACAACTTGTCCAAACTGCGGCGGGCCAGGCCGTCGGGAAACAGACACTATGCCTAACTGGGCCGGGTCAAACTGGTACTACCTCGGCTATTTGCTAATAAATAACCTCGGAAATAAAAAATCAAAAATCAAAGATAAAAATTCTAACGCGTCGGGTGAGACGAACATTTTTGAAGAATACAAAGAGCAGATTAAATACTGGATGCCGGTTGATATTTATCAGGGCGGATTTGAGCATACGACTCTACACCTGCTGTATTCCAGGTTCATCTATAAGTTCCTATATGATATTGGCGTCGTTAACGGTCCCGAGCCCTATGCTAAAAGAAGGTCCCACGGCATTGTTTTAGGGCCGGACAATCGAAAAATGTCAAAGTCTTTTGGCAATGTGGTCAACCCGGATGAGATCGTGGCTAAATACGGCGCCGACACCTTGCGGCTTTACGAAATGTTTATGGGGCCTTTTGATCAGGCCATTGCTTGGTCAGAACAGAGCCTGCAGGGCTGTTTTAGGTTTTTGAACCGGGCTTGGAGATTGTTTCAGGAAAAGGTAAAAGAGGAAAAGACTCCCGACGATATCTTAAGAAAACTGCACCAGACAATTAAAAAAGTCGGTGAAGATATAGAGAATCTGAAATTCAACACCATGGTCGCCTGCTTGATGGAATTTATCAACGAGTGGCAGCAAAGTTATTTATCAAAACAGGACGCGGCTCTATTCGCCGAGATTCTGGCGCCTTCGGCCCCGCATTTTAGCGAAGAAGTTTGGTGTGAAATTTTAGGGAATAAGTTTTCCGTACACCAAGAAAAATGGCCCGAATACGATAGAAATCTGATTACCGAAGAAACAACAACTATTATCATTCAGGTGTCGGGAAGGGTGAGGGGGGAAATTAAAGTAGCAACCCTGAAGCATCCGCCAGCTGGCGGAGCTACGGGGCAAGAGCGTAAAGTGCAAAGTGAGGTTGAAGAGTTGGCAAAAAAGGAGCCACGAGTCGCAAAATATCTTAAAGACCAACAAATAAAAAAGGTGATTTTCGTTCAGGGCAGGCTAATCAATTTTGTAATTTAATGATATGTCAATAAGAATTATTATTGAACCAATTAGTAAAGAAAAACTGAAAGAGTTTGCCAAAGAGCGATTTGGCGATTTAGTGAAGGCGGTGGTAGATATAAAACAGGAAATTGTCGCGATCGGCGGCGAATTGCACGCCGACGAAGAAGTTTTATTGGTTGAACAAAAGAGTTCTCAAGGGCAAAATCTCTGGGGAATCAATCTTTACCCAGACAAAGAAGGGAGTGATTTTGTTGAATTTGATTCGGTGATTAACTTAAAGCCAAGTTTCGGCAATCGTTCCCGAGGAGTAGAGGATGCAGCCGTCCGCGAAAAGATCGAGAGAATTATCCAAAAATTGATTATTTAAATGACGCAAGAATTTTTACATAAGGAATTGGCGTCTGGCAAATGGTTTGAGCTGTCTTTAGCCGGCCAACTGGCGAATATCGGTAGCGAGGTGAGCCGGGCGAAAAACTGGCAGGGAAGAGATGAAAAGATTTTCTGGGGAGCGGTGGAAAGAGCTCTTGAGCTTTTTGATTTAACTTTGAGAGACGCGAGGTGGCATGGCCGGCTTTGGGAAATTGCTCGAGTCAAGGAAGTTTTTTGCGACACAGTTTTGGGCGGCAGGGATTATAAGACCTCTTTTGAAGAATTGAACCATTATTTTAATTGTTTTCTTTTTGCTTCCCATAAATAAAGAAAGATCGTTTTCGTCCCCGGCCGGTTGATTAATTTCGTTGTTGAGTAAAACCTTCTTTAGGATATTTGATAAACCCACGATCGTAGGTTTATCGATAAATCTACGATCGTAGCCTTATTGATTTTTACACTTATTCTTTTATTCTTTTAATTTGGGCGCCGAGTTTTCGGAGCTTTTCTTCGATTTTCTCGTAGCCGCGGTCAGCTTGTTCGGCGCCGGAAACCAGGGTTTTGCCTTTGGCGATGAGCCCTGCCAAAATCAAAGTGACGGTAGACCTAATGTCCGTGCCGTCAACTTTGGTGCCAACCAGCTTAGCCGGCCCGAAAATCAAGGCCCGGTGGGGGTCAGTAATCTCAATATCTGCTCCCATTTTTCGCAATTCGTGAAGATGGGAAAACCGGTTTTCGTACAGAGGATCGTGAATTAAGGATTTGCCCGCTGTTTGGGTCAATAGTAGGCAGGTTTGCGGCTGCAGGTCTGTTGGAAAACCAGGGTGGGGCAGAACCTGGAGTTTTTTAACAGCTTTGAGTTTTGGCGATTTGGCAACAATGATATTTTGTCCCTGAATTCTAAAATTAACGCCAATTTCCCTCATTTTATCCAGAAAAAAGGTTAAGTCGCCGGGCCTGACGTTTTTGATTTTTCCCTGGCCGTTGGTTACGGCAAAGGCGATTAAAAAAGTGCCGGCTTCAATATAGTCAGGAGGGACTGTCCATTTGGCGCCAGCCAAAAGGCGTTTACTTCCTTCAATTTCAATCGTGTGCGTGCCTTGGCCCTTGATTTTCAAACCCATTTTTAAGAGAAAATCGCCCAGTTCTTTAACGTGGGGTTCGGTCGCGGCAATCTCAATTGTTGTTTTTCCTTTGGCTAGGGCAGCGGCCATGATCACGTTTTCCGTGGCAGTAACGCTAAACTCTTTTAGAACAATTTTCGCCCCTTTGAGGATTTTTGGTCTCTCAAAGCAGTAAAACTGGCCGGTGTTTTTTACTCTGGCGCCAAAGCCGGCCAGGCCTTCCAGATGGGTGGTAATGGGCCTGACTCCGATTTTGTCGCCGCCAGGATGAGGAATTTTAAAACGGGAAAATCTGCCTAAAAGCGGGCCGACGAGCAAAACCGACATTCTCGCTTTTTCAAAGAGTTCGGCCGGGATCTTTTCCGGATTAATGTTTTTGGCGCAGACAGAAACAGTGTTTTTTCCTTGCCATTTGACTTCAGCTCCCATGGCCTTGATAACCTCAATCAAGTTTAAAACGTCGCTGATTTTGGGCAAGTTGGAAATAGCGCATTTCTTGTCGGTTAAAAGCGCGGCCGCCAAAAGCGGGCCAGCCGCATTTTTTGATCCGGAGATTCTGACTTCGCCCATCAAAGCGGGGCTTTTTTTGACGATGAATTTTTCGGACATTTTACCTTGTTTCAAATTCAGTTTATGATATATTTGACAAAGTGTCCAATACTCTCTCGGGAGTTAACATTAACGATGTCAAAAATAAGAGAAAAGAAAATTGTGGTCATTGGTGGCGGCACCGGCACTTATGTTGTCTTGTTTGGGCTCAAAAAATATCCGGTTAAGCTTTCGGCCGTAGTTTCTATGTCAGACAGCGGAGGTAGTAATCGGATCTTGCGCGACGAGTTTGGCTTGCTGCCAACCAGCGATATCAGGCAGTGTCTAGTGGCTTTGGCTGCAAATAATAATGGTTCGGAGGCGTTGCTACGAAAATTGTTTATGTACCGCTTTTGCCGGGGCAAGGGCACGAAAGGCATGACTTTTGGCAATTTATTTATGGCAGCCCTGGCCGATATTCTCGGCTCCCAAGAGAAAGCTATTATCCAGACACAGAATATCTTAAAGATTAAAGGCGAGATTCTGCCGGTTACCTTGACTGATTCGCAACTAGTTGCTGTTTACGAGAATGGCCGAAAAGTGGCGGGCGAACACTATATCGACGAGCCAAGGCACAACGGCAAGATAAAAATCAAAAAAGCGTTCTTGTCGCCCACAGCCAAAGCCTATTTGCCGGCTATCAGAGCAATCAAGAAAGCTGATTTAATCGTGATTGGGCCGGGCGATCTTTATACCAGCATAATTTCTAATCTCTTGGTGAAAGGGATCACTGACGCCATTAGGAAGTCTCGGACCAAGAAAGTATTTGTGATGAATCTAATGACAAAATGCGGTCAGACATATGGTCTTTCCGCCAAAGACCATATTTTTGCTTTAGAAAAATATCTGGGAAAAAACTCTTTGGATTTTGTATTGATTAACTCAAAGCCAATGCCGCCTGGGATTTTAAAAAAGTATCAAGCGGAGCGGGCTTTTCCTGTCGTTGACGACCTTAAAGATTCACAACCTAAAGTTATCAGAAAAGATTTTCTGGGGCGACAAGTAATATCAAGAGTGGCTGAGGATGTTTTATGGCGCAGCCTGATCCGTCACGATTCCCATAAGTTAGCTAAAGCTATTATCAATCTTTTATAAAGAATGTTTGGCATGGAGAAAATTGAGAAATTATCAAAGTTCATACTTAAGCTAGCTCCGGAAGTGTCTCGGAAAATAAAGAACAGTTGCCGGAACATAAAGAAAGTTTATAGACATAAATATCAGGACAGGACAATTTCTCTCGATCATCAGATCGGCTCTTACTGGGCAAGAAAGATATTAAAGGAGTTTGATAGTGTCAGAATTGATTCTGAGGAGAGCGAGGATTGTTCTGGCAAGGGAGAAATTATTGTCAGGATAGACCCGGTTGACGGTTCAAAACACGTCCTTTGCGGTATTGATTTGGTAGCGAGCGCTATATCCGTGACGTACAAGGGAGAAGTGGTTTTCGGCTTAGTTATTAATCCCTTCTCAGGAAAATTCTATTGGGCGTACAAAAACCGTGGTGCTTTTTTGAACGGAAAGAGAATAAAAGTAAGCCACGAGGGGATAGAAACGAGCTTTGTTATGCGCGAAGATCCGACGTCCAAACTTTTCCGCGACGATGCCGGCGAATTCCGTAAGTGCCTTAGAATCTCAGAAGCGATAATGAAGAACAGCTTTCGTTCACGCAACATTGGCCTTGGCAGTTTGAGCCCTTGCTGGGTCGCCGAGGGCGCTGCCTCCGCCTACCTAGGACTATCCGGGACGACAAAGCTTTATGATATTGAGGCGGCCATGTTGATCGCTGAAGAGGCCGGCGCCAGAGCCTGTGACCTTGATGGAAACCTAATAACGAGCGGGTCTTTGGCTCAGCTTTCGGGAAAAGGCGGGTCTAAAAAACATTTAAATATAGGCATTGTTATCGCGAATCCGAAGGCTTTCGGTCAAATAAATAAAATATTGCGTCGCAGCTGTAAGTTCTAAAACCATGCAAGCAGTAATTTTAGCAGCCGGAGAATCTTCAAGATTTTGGCCGTTGAATTACCAACACAAGTCTTTGCTGAAAATCATGGGCCGGCCTTTGATTTGCTATTTGCTCGACGAATTAAAAAAGGCGGGGATCAAAGAAATCGTGATTGTCCAAAGACCCGAAAGAGACATTGAAAAAGAATTGAAGAATTATTCTTATGAAATAGACTATGTTGTTCAGCCGGAGCCAAAAGGAATGGGGGATGCCCTCTGGCAGGCAAAGCCCATTTTAAAAGGGCCGTTTATTGTTTTGAACGCCGAGATTGTTAACTGCCAAAGCATAATTAAAGACCTTATCAGGCGTTACCAAAAAGGGGCCCCGAAGGCGATTATTGTGGGGCAGAAAACAAAAACCCCGCAATTGTTCGGAATGTTAAAATTGGAAGGTAAGAGAGTTCTTGGAATCGTTGAAAAACCTAAACCCGGGCGAGAACCTTCCAATATCAAGACCGTTGTCATTGATCTTTTGACGCCCGAATTTTTTCTGACTTATGAAAAAGTACCCAAGGAACAGTACGATTTTGAAAAAGCCCTTTCTGCGTATGCCAGGAAGGTTGAAACGGAGGTTTTGGTAGTCAAGGGCAAAGAAGAGGAAGGGCCGTCGTTTTTAAAATACCCCCATCAGCTTTTTGCAATAGAACGTTTTTTGCTTTCACGGTTTTTAGTTCCGAAAATATCCAAGACGACTAAAATTTCCCCTAAAGCCATTATCGAGGGCCAGGTTTTTATCGGCGAAAACACCACCGTCTTTGAGAACGCTGTCATCAAGGGCCCTTGCTATATCGGCGATAACTGCCTAATCGGCAGCCACTCTCTGGTTAGAGAAAACGTTAACTTGGAAAATAATGTTGTTATAGGCGCTTCTGCCGAGGTGACTAGATCTGTTTTTCAGGAGGGCAGCCCGACTCGTTCCGGCTTTTTTGGTTCAACCCACTCCGGCTATTTTGGCGATTCGATCATCGGGTCGAACTGTCATTTCGGCTCAGGCGTAATTACCGCCAACTTTAGATTGGACGAAAAGAATATTTTGATTACTGTAAAAAACCGGAAAATCGATACCGGTTCGCCGCGCTTAGGAGTGATCGTCGGCAGGAATTCTTACTTTGGCCTTCATTCAAGCACAATGCCAGGAGTTTTTATAGGATCTGACTGCATCATTGGACCGGGAACGATTGTTTTTAAAAATGTGCCCGATAACAGCAAAGTGATTACCAAATTTCAGACACAGATTTTAAAATCCAAAAAAACATAGTTTTGTGAAGATTATTAAACTCAAAAACAAAAAGATAGCGATTAAAAAAGCCATTGCCGTTTTAAAAAACGGCGGTTTAGTTATCTATCCGACAGAAACCTGTTATGGCATCGCCGCTGACGCGACTAATATAGAAGCGGTTAAAAAGATTCTAGAATTCAAGGGCAGCCGGGGAGGAAAGCCGATTTCTGTTGCCGTTGCCGACAGAAAAATGGCACAAATGTATGTGGAGATTAACGACACGGCAGAAAACCTTTATCGGCAGTTTTTGCCCGGTCCCCTGACCGTGGTTTCAAAGAGCCGGGGCAAAGCCGCCAGAATTTTGGAAGCAGGGCGCGGCACTCTGGGCGTCAGGATTCCCGATTATCCCTTGGCTTTGGAAATTATCAAAGAATTTGGCAGACCGATAACTTCCACTTCAGCCAATACCTCGGGAAAGAAAACGCCTTATTGTCTGGCCGACGTTTTAAAATACACCACTAAAAAGCGCCTTGGTTTGGCAGATTTGTTTTTGGATGCGGGCCGCCTGCCCTATAATCCACCCTCAACCGTGGTTGATACGACTTTAAACGAGCTTAAAGTTTTACGCCAAGGGGAAATAAAGTTTAAGGCGACAGCGAGGAATACTTTTATATCAGGCTCTGAAGAAGAAACTAAAAAGATTGCCAGAACGATTTTTGAGAGGTACAAGAATCTATTAAAGAAAAAGCCGATTATTTTCGCCCTTCAGGGAGAGTTGGGCTCGGGCAAAACCCAATTTGCCAAAGGTCTTGGCCAGGCCTTAAAAATCAAAGACAATATTGTTTCCCCAACCTTTACCATCATCCGTGAATACCCCATAAAAAGTGGGAGGTCGGACCTCCCACAATTTTTCCATATTGATACCTGGCGTTTGGAAAGAGGTGAAGAACTATTAGACTTGGGCTTGGAAAAAATGCTAAAACCAGGGAACGTGATAGCGATTGAGTGGCTGCAGAAAATCAAGCCGATTTTAAGAAAGGTTGAACGAGACAAAAGGATTAAATTAATATTGGTAGACATTAAAATGATTTCTGAAGATACGAGAAAAATTCTTTATAATGATTAAAGACAATATTAGATTAAATGGTTGGCAATCGTGGAGCAGTTGCGGTAAATTGCCCCGGATTAGAATACCCGTTAACAGGTATTCCCCGTTCGGAGAAAAAGAGGTCTCGGTTGATTCTTCCAAGGGGGGTTCCCTGAAGCCTCTGGCCACCGGATGGTGTTCCTGGTATGCTTTCGGCGTTGACATTGACGAGGAGAAAATTGTTTCCCAGGCAAAATGGATTGCCGAAAACCGGAAAGTTGCTCCCCTGGAATACGTTTTGGTTGACGATGGCTGGGCTCAATGGGGCGATTGGCTTTCGTCAGACAAAATCAAATTTCCCCGAGGAATGAAATTCGTTGCCCAAGAAATTAAAAACCTCGGCTTAAAACCTGGCCTGTGGATTGCTCCCTTTCTTGTTGATCCAAGATCGCTTTTGATCAAAGAGCATTCTAATTACCTGGTTAGAGATAGGCGTGGTCGGCTAGTTGACGGCAGGAAAGTTTTCAAGTTTGGCACTCCCTTCTTTGAAAGGTTTATTCTTGATATTAGAAACCCAGAAGCCAAAAGATATCTGGAAAGAGTATTTGAAGTTTTGATCAATGACTGGGGTTTCGAGATGTTAAAACTGGATTTTCTTTATGCTCAGCATTTTAACCCGGAATACGATGGTTCCCGAATACCAGACAGTTTGTTCGGAGAATTCCTAGCCAATATTAAAAACCTTTATCCGCAGGTTTATACTATTGCTTGCGGTTGCCCGTTGAAACCGGCTGTCGGCAAGGTTGATGCGATGAGAATAAGCGCTGACATTATCTTTCCCCAGCTTAGAAATGTTCCTTTTATCAATCATTGGTTGCATTCGCGGCAGCTTAGCCAATTGGAAGTTAATCTTGAATATAGATTTTCGACTCGAGTTTTTTGGAATCTTGACCCTGATGTTTTTGTCTGCGAGAAATCGACAGGCTTTACGAGAAAACAAGTTTATGAGCTTTTGAAACTGATTAAAAAAGCCCGAGGACTTAAGTTTTTAGGAGACGATTTAACCAATCTTTCCAAAGAACAAATAGACTCATTTATTATTCCATTATTTAAAGATTAACCATTTTGTGTCGTGAAAAAGAGTTTTACCATTTTAGCTATTGATACCAGTTGCGACGATACTTGCGTTGCCGTCACTTCAAACGATCGCGTTTTGTCTAATGTCATTGCCTCGCAAGTAGAGTTTCATAAACCCTACGGCGGGGTTTACCCCTCTTTGGCTAAAAGAAAACACCAGGAATTCATTGAACCAACTATCAACGAAGCTTTACGGAGAGCGGGTCTCCGATGGCTTGAAATTGACGCCTTGGCAGTGACGGTTGGTCCGGGGTTAGCGCCAGCTTTGGAAGTGGGAATTGCCAAGATAAAGGAGTTGGCCAAACAATATAGAAAGTCGATAATCGCCGTCAACCACATGGAAGGGCATTTGCTTTCTTCTTTCGCCCTCCCAAATTTTTCAAGGAAAAATTCAGGCGGGCAGGCCAAAAACTTAAAACGTAAAAGATTGCTTTCTATCGTGAGGCCGAAATTTCCCATTTTAGGCCTTTTGGTTTCCGGCGGCCACACTCAGTTGGTTTTGATGAAAGGTTTTGGCAAATACCGGCTTTTAGGAGAAACCTTAGATGACGCGGCTGGTGAGGCCTTTGATAAGGTGGCGAAAATGCTGGGGTTGGGATATCCTGGCGGGCCGATTATTTCTGAGTTAGCCAAAACCGGCAGGCCGATCTATGATTTACCCGTGCCCATGGCGGGTTCGGGCGACTTGAATTTCAGTTTTTCCGGATTAAAAACCGCTTGCCTGTATAAATTGCAGAAGCTGGGATTAACGGGGGACAGGCCCGCCTTCGCCCCGAGGGCTACGGCGGGTAAACAATTCTACTGCGATTTTGCCGTTTCCTTTGAAAAAACGGTGGTTGAGGCCCTGATAATAAAATTAGAAAAGGCGATTGAACAATACCGGCCAAAACAGGTTGTCTTGGGCGGGGGAGTGATCAATAATTTGCCCTTAAGAAAAGCGGCGAGGAAAGCGGCAGGGGAATACGGCTTAAAGGTTTTCCAGCCGTATCACAAGAATCTCTTCACCGACAACGCCGCCATGATCGGAGTCTGCGCTTTCTTCCAGGCAAAGCGAGGAGATTTCGCCAAAGATATCGATTCTCTGGATCGTCAGCCGAACTTAAATTTTTAAGGTATAATTAAAATATGACAAACAAACTCAGCAAAACCGATCCAGAAATTTCTAATTTGATTCTGGCCGAGGAAAAACGACAACAGGAGTCGTTGATAATGATTCCTTCGGAAAATTATACTTCCAAGGCTGTGCGTAAAGCTCTGGGTTCGGTTCTGACAGACAAATACAGCGAGGGTTATCCGGGCAAAAGGTATTATCAGGGAAACCAGTTTGTTGACGAGGTCGAAAAAATCGCGATTGAACGGGCGAAAAAACTTTTTGGAGTACCTTATGTTAACGTCCAACCTCATTCTGGCTGCGAAGGCAATCTAGCGATTTTGGGAGCGATTTGTGAGCCCGGGGATAAAATTTTATCCCAGCATCTATCCATGGGTGGGCATTTATCTATGGGCCAGAGCGCTTCAGTGACCTCAAAGTATTACCAAGCCCATTATTACGGCCTAACCAAGAAAGGAGACATCAACTGGTTGGAGCTGGAAGCTCAGGCGAAAAAGCATCGGCCGAAAATCATTTTCTGCGGCGGCACTGCTTTTACCAAGATTTTCAATTTTGCCAAGTTTGCCAAAATCGCAGATGATATCGGCGCCTATTTTGTCGCCGACATTTCTCATATCGCCGGTCTTATTGCCAGCAACGCTCATCCCTCGCCGAAAAACTGGGCTGACGTTATCATGACGACCACTCATAAAACTCTTCGCGGGCCGAGAGGGGCGATGGTTATGGTGACAAAAAGGGGATTAAAGAAAGACTCAGGCCTTTTAGCCAAAATTGATCAGGCGGTTTTCCCCGGCCTCCAGGGCGGGCCGCATAACAACAACATCGCCGCCCTGGCAGTCGCTCTCAAAGAAGCGGCCGCTCCTCAGTTTCGGAATTATGCCCGACAGATTGTTAAAAACAGCGGCATTTTAGCCGGGGAATTGACGAAATTCGGCTTTGTTCTAATTGGCGGCGGCAGCCAGAACCACATGGTCTGGATTGACCTGACAAATAAAGGGCTTGACGGCTGGACAGTTGCCTGGGCTTGTGAGGCAGCCGGCATTATTTGCAATCGTCAAACTATTCCTTTTGACAAAAGACCTCCTTATTATCCTTCTGGCTTGCGGCTGGGAACTCCAGCTTTAACTACGAGAGGCATGAAAGAAAAAGAAATGGCCTTGATTGCCGGCTGGTTGAATAATATTGTTGAGCACCTGCAAAGGATTAATCTGGAAGACATCGGCAGCAAGAATAAAGGAAAAGACCAGCAGGCTAGAAAAAACTTCAAAAAAGCTATTTTCGAAGACAAACACTTGCTGAATTTAAAAGCCGGGGTGAAAAAGCTTTGCCACAAGTTTCTGGTTAAAAGCATTTAAATGGCAAGAATTCTTGACGGGAAAAAGTTGAGCGAAAGGATTTTGCTGGCAGTCGCCCAAGAAATTAAAAACCGCAAATTGAAATTAAAATTAGCGGTTGTTTTTGTCGGCGAAGACAAAGTAGGCAAAACTTATCTAAGGAAAAAAAGAGAGGCCTGCGAAAAGGCAGGCATCGGTTTTCAAGCTCTCGGTTTTCCTGGAAATATCAGCAAGGCAGAGTTTAAAAAAGAAATTGAGAAGATTGTCCGCGACCGGGCTAATTCAGGAGTGGTTATCCAATTGCCTTTGCCGTTTGACCGTGCTACTACCCAATCATTTTTGAATTTGATACCGCCGGCAAAAGATCCAGATTGCTTGGGTGAAAAGCGTCTTGAGAAATTCAGCAAAGGGAGTAATCAGGTTTTGCCGCCGGTGGTTGCCGCTATTGCCAAATTCTTCAAAGAATACAAAATCAGGGCTAAAGGGAAAAACGCGGTTGTTGTCGGCCAAGGCCGCTTAGTTGGACTGCCGGTAAGTATCTGGCTAAAACAACAAGGAGCGAAGGTAGTTGTTTGCGACAGAAAGACAAAGAATATTGCCGGTAAGCTCAAAAAAGCAGATATTATCATTTCCGGCGCCGGCAGTCCGCGCCTGATCAAGGGTTCGATGGTAAAAAGGGGAGCTACGGTCGTTGACTGCGGCACGAGCGTTGAAAGCGGGAGAACCTGCGGCGACGTTGATTTTAAAAGCGTTTCCAAAAAAGCCGGCTTTATTTCGCCGGTTCCCGGAGGCGTCGGGCCTTTGGCCGTCGCCTGTCTTCTAGAAAACTTAGTTAAAATTAGCCAAATTCAACGGAATTAGAATTCTCCGTCAAAGAGAGAAAAATATCAGATTTCAATCTAATACAAAAAAGCTACGGTCGTAGCTTTTTTGTAATGGTGCCGGGAGAGGGAGTCGCCCAGTCATTCGACTGGGCGGGGAGTCGGATGACTCCCCGAACCCCGTATAAATCTTTTCATTCCCAAAGCTTACAGCTTCGCGTCATGATGGCGATTATACGGGGCAGGCCCACACGAGGGGTTACCTCACACGATTTTGAGTCGAGGGCAAAGATAATTTTTCTGGTTATTGACTTGACCCACGGGAATCTTGAGATTATTAAGTCCTTGTTTCGTATATTTACGCCTTTTTTCTTTAGAAATTATTGCCATCGCCCGAAGAGCTATTTTTCTTTTCCTTTCAAGGCAAGGAAGATTTTTTTTGTAATAAAGCCATTGGAGTAGTTTTATCGATTCTTTCTTGGCAAATTTTATTTCCCATATACTCGTAGTTTGATATGATCGGGACGGTTTTCTTTCCCAGACATGACCATTTAGTTTGGTCAATTTACTGATGTTTTCTTTTAGCCATTGAATATGGTTTTTGCTTGCAGAGATGAATCTCACCCATAAACGAGTATAGACGTATTTAGCGTTTTTAAAAGTATTCCACCTATCTTTATATGTCCAAACAGAACCATCTCCATCAAGATGTCCTCTTAAAAAGTCCCGAAAACATTCGTCAGGGATTTTTAATTCACCTATTGTATAAGTTTTAGCAGGAAACAGCCCGATTTTTAGAAGCCATTGATAAAATTGTACGTTGCCAAATTGTACTCTGTATGAAGGTTTTGTTGCCCAACCGTCATTTTTTGATCGAGCTATTTTATTCTTCAACCCCAGGCACTGTTTGAAGGTTTTAAGTAGTTGGATATCCGAAGACCTCATACTCATATCTCGTCCATCGCCACTCAAATTGCCGTCGGTGGTTAATAATCCGATCGCATAGGCTAATTTGGGTGTCCAAGAGAAATCTTTGTCTGGTAATTTATGGGCAGGCATATTTAGTGGGCAAGGTGGGAGTCGAACCCACATGGACTTGCGTCCACAGCTTTTTGAGAGCTGCGTGTAAACCATTCCACCACTTGCCCGTGATTTTATTGCCACTTTGCTTCAGTATTTTTTCCAGTCATCTTTCTTTTATTATTTTAGATCATTAAACTATTAGTTTGGCAAATTTTCTGATAAAAATAAGCGCTAGGCCTAATTTTGCGTTCCATTGTCTGATAATCAACCTCAATTAGTCCAAATCTCGGCCAGAAACCCTTATCCCACTCAAAGTTATCAAGCAAAGACCAATAAAAATAACCGCGCACGTCAATATTTTCTTGAATCGCTCTATTTATCCAATAGAGGTGATTCTTGATAAATTTTTCCCGCTTTGCGTCTTTGGCATCGGCAAGGCCGTTTTCCGTGATATAGATCGGCTTTTCGTATTTTCTTAAATCTTTAAGAACGTGGTAAATTCCCTCGGGAAATATTTCCCAGCCCAAATCAGAAATTTCCTCATTTTTGTTTTGATAGATTCTAAAATCCTTAATTGGGTAATAAAAATAATAGTTTAATCCTATAAAATCTTGATGGTTCTTAATCATGTCCAAGAAATAAAAATTTATCCACCAATCCCCGATTTTTTTAACGAAAGCGTTGCGCAGCCTATTTTTATAAGCTTCAAGATAAACATTATGAGTAGCCACCCCGACTTGCGCTTCTGGCTGAATGCTTTTAATTATCTTATAAGCTGCTTTGTGGGCTTTAATTAAATTTTCTATTGTTAAAATATAGGAAATGAAATTTCGTCCGGCAGGAGGCCAAAGTAAAGTTAATTGGGAACCGGCTGAATATAGTTCTGATTCATTCACGGTAATCCAAAACTTTACTTCGTTTTTTAACGAGGAGACGATTTTTTCAACGTATTTGATAAAGCGATCAACGGCTTTGTTTGATGCCCAATTTGGGAGCCACAGCGGGTTAGTCCAGTGCCAAAGGGTGACAAATGGCTCA
Organism: bacterium; assembly: GCA_030693425.1. Taxonomy (NCBI): domain Bacteria; species bacterium. The sequence continues at coordinate 44,916 of JAUYAM010000001.1, read as the reverse complement.
AGGCCGCGTTTGCGCAAGGCCAAAATGACCTGCCGGTAATGCTCAATTTCCTTTTCGTTAAAATTTCCTTCTTCTGGCTCAACTCGCGACCATTCAATAGAAAAACGATGAGCATTGTGGCCTAGCAATTTGGCAATATCAAAATCTTTTTCAAAGCGATTGTAGTGATCGCAAGCTCTGCCCGAAATGTAATTTTCCGGCCTAAACATTTCCGGAAACATTTCTTGTTGTTGTTTTGTCCAGTTATTTCCGGCTTTTCGAGCCAACTGATGAGCATTGGCTTTTTCCCATTCGGTCCAATCATTCGAATTGCCGCCTTCTGCTTGATGAGATGAAGTACTTGCTCCCCACAAAAATCCTTTAGGAAATTTTATGACCTCCATAAGACGCAATTATTAATTAAATACAGCAGAATAATTTACTCATTTCCATTCGGCCTCGAGGATCTTCTCCGGCCAGCGGGTTTTTAACTTTTTAAGATTCCGGCAATCGCTGCGGTGAATGGCCGCGCCTCTGGTTTTGGTCAGATAAGCTGTAACTTTATCGCCGGCCCTGGGCTGGCAGCATTTGGCGGCAAAGTGAGCGACTCCGCTTTTTCCTCCGACGGTCACGGAATCTTTTTTGACGACCGGCCGGATTTTCTCAGAAGGAATTATTTCTTTGACCGGCTTTCGGAGATCTCTCATTCGCAGAAATCTTTGTCTCAGGCCGGCAAAGAAATTGGGCTCGATTTGTTTTTTGATGTGCGACTTTGCCAAGCCGGTTTTAACGACCTTGAGCCAGTCCCGGCTCGGCCCCCTGTTTTTATCGATCAGGATTTCGACGACGTCGCCGTTCCTGAGCTGTCCGGAAAGAGGAAGCATTTTGCCGTTGACTTTGGCGCCAACGCAATGGTTGCCGATTTCAGAATGGACGGCGTAGGCAAAGTCAATCGGGCAGGCGCCTTCGGGGAGATCAATAATGTCGCCTTTTGGGGTGAAGATAAAAATGCGGTTCTTAAAGAAGTCAATCTTCAGCTCATTGAGGTATTCCCGGCTGATCGGATTTTCCTTTTGCCAGTTGGCCAGCTCTTCGATCCAGGCGAAGGCTTTGCCTTTCCGCTTCAAGTCAACGCCTTCTTTTCTTGCCCAGTGGGCGCAGACGCCGCGTTCTGCGGTTTTGTGCATCTCGGCGGTCCTGATCTGGACCTCGATGATCTTTCCTTCTTGGCAGAAAACGGTCGTGTGCAAGCTCTGGTAGCCGTTGGGCTTTGGAAAAGCGATGTAATCTTTGATTCTTCCCGGGAGCGGCCGCCAGTACTTGTGAATGGCTCCCAAAACCTCATAACACGTCTTGGCATCTTTGACAATTATCCTCAAAGCCGCCAGATCATAAATTCTATCAAAATTCATCCCGTGTTTTAAGAGTTTTTGATAAAGGCTGAAGCGGGATTTCAGCCGGCCTTGCGTCTTTATGAAAGGAATTTTTTCTTGTTCCAGGTATTTTTCCAAGACCGTCCTGGTTTTCTCTAAGTATTTTCTGGCTTCAGAATATCTTTCTTCGCTATTTTCCAAAAGCCACTGGTATTCTTTAAGGTAAAGATAGGGGAAGGCGAGGTTTTCCAGTTTGGTTTTTATTGTCTGGATGCCCAGGCGGTTGGCCAAGGGGGCGAAAATCTCCATAGTTTCCAAGGCGATCCGCTGCTGTTTCTCTTTGGGAATAAATTCCAGAGTCTCCATGTTGTGAACCCGGTCAGCCAGCTTGATGATGATGACGCGGATGTCTTCGGTCATGGCGAAAAACATTCTCCGGAGATTTTCGATTTCCAGGCCGACCAGCCTTTTGGCCCTTTTCTCAATCGGCCCGATTTCGAGCTTCTGTCTTGGAAGCCTGATTTTTCCGAGGCGCGATACGCCTTTGACCAGAAAAGCAATTTCTCCTCCAAACCTTTGTTCAAGTTCTTGAGGCGAAACCTTGGTATCGTCGAGAACATCGTGCAAGAGGCCGGCGGCGACGGCGCCGGCATCGAGTTTTAAGTGGCTGAGAATAAGGGCCGTTCTGGCCGGATGGATGATGTAGTCTTGGCCGGAGAGCCTTTTCTGGCCTAGGTGGGCGTTCTTTGCAAATTCAAAAGCCCTGGAGATTAATTCTCGGTCTTTGGCTTCGGGATAGTTTTTTAGAATTTCTTCAAGAGTCTGTTTTGGCATCGCCGTAGGAATTAGTCTTGCAGTCTTTGTTAGAACATTTTTCTTTGCGCCAGCGGGTTTTAACCATCAAAGAGTCACAAGCAGGACAGTTCTGGCCGGTGGGTTTGTCCCAAAGAGCAAAATCGCAGTCGGGCCACCTAGAGCAGCCGTAAAACCTTTTCTGCTTTCTGGTTTTTCTTTCAACTATTTCTGCTTGTTGGCATTTCGGGCATTTTATTCCAAGGGAAACAAGGAGATTTTTTTTGTATTTGCATTCGGGAAACTTAGAACAGGCATAGAACTTTCCATACCTGCTGAATTTGACATTCAGGAGGCTCTGACAGAGAGGGCAAGTCTCTTTTATCTCTTCTTTGGAGAATTCCTTGAGAAGGTCCTCTTTAGAAACTTCTTTTTCTTTTGTTTTTAAATTTTCTTTGAAAGGAATATAGAATTCCTCAATGACCGGCAGCCATTCTTTTTTTCCCGAAGAGACTTGGTCCAGCTCTTCCTCCATTTTGGCCGTAAAAGCGACGTCAACGATTTTGGGAAAATGATTAACCAAAAGATCGTTGACCAGGAAGCCTATATCGGCGGGGAAAAAGAGCTTTTTTTCGTCTTTCTGGACATAGCCTCTGGTTTGGATGGTTTCCAGAGTCGGGGCGTAGGTCGAGGGTCGGCCAATGCCGAACTTTTCTAAAGCTTTTACCAGGGTCGCTTCAGAATAGCGATTCGGCGGCTGGGTAAAATGTTGGGAAGGGGAGACCTTTATCAACTTTAAAGATTCATTCTTTTCCAAATAAGGCAGATTTATCTCTTCAAATTTCAGAGGGTAAACCTTTAGAAAGCCGGCAAATTTCATTGTTTGGCCGGTTGCCCGAAGGGCATAGACAGTCGAACTTTTAGGTTTTTCAGCGAGAATGTCGACTATAGTTGAGTCAAAAATCGCTTCTGACATTTGACAGGCCAGGAACCTTTGCCAGATCAGGGCGTAAAGCTTGAATGCCGCTTCGGCAAAGCCCTCCTTCGCCGTGCCGTCGCCAAAGCGGCTATGGCGCGTCGGCGACAAGGCTACGGAGGGCGGATCCCTGAAAGGATCCGTTGGCCGGATCGCCTCGTGGGCTTCCTGGGCTGATTTGGATTTGGTCTTGTATTTCCTGGAAAATCCCGGCCAGTATTCCTTGCCGAGGTTTTTCAGTATATATTCTTTGGCGGCGGCCAAAGAGATTTCCGAAAGATTAAAAGAATCGGTGCGGTGGTAAGAACAAAGCCCTCTTTCATAAAGTTGCTGGGCTAGCCGCATTGTCATCTTGGCCGAGAAATGAAACCTTCGCCAGGCTTCCTGCTGGAGAGTTGAAGTGGTAAAAGGCGGCAGAGGAGATTTTCTGGTCTCTTTTCTTTCGATATCGATTACTCTGTAGTCTGCTCCCTCCAAGTCTTTAACGATTTCGGAAGCTTCGTTTTCAGTTTTAATTTCGAGCTTGGAAACAGCCTTATCATTCTTTTTGGCCAGGAAGGCTTCGAATTCCGAACCCTTGAGGTTTAACTTTTCCAAAAGAGCTTTTATCTGCCAGTATTCTTGAGGGATAAAGCTTTTTATTTCCCTTTCTCTTTCGACTATCAGCCTGACAGCGACCGATTGGACCCTGCCGGCTGACAGGCCCCAGGCAATCTTTTTCCACAGGAAAGGAGAGAGTTTGTAGCCGACGATCCTGTCCAAGATTCTTCTTGTTTGCTGGGCGTTGACCAAATTCATGTCAATCTCCCTGGGGTTTTTTAAAGCTTCTTCAATCGCTGGTTTGGTAATTTCGTGAAAGGCGATTCGTTGATATTTTTTGAGCCCCAAAGCCTTGGTTAAATGCCAGGCAATGGCTTCTCCTTCGCGATCCTCGTCAACCGCTAAAATTACGCTTTCTGCTGTTTTTGCCAGTTTTTTCAAACTGGCAATAGTTTTTTTCGCTTTGGCTGGGATGACATATTCTGGTTTAAAGTTGTTTTTCAGATCAATGCCAAAATTGCCTTCAGGCAAGTCTCTAATATGACCGAAAGTGGCTGCCACTTCATAGTCTTTGCCAAGGAATTTTTTGATTGTGTTTGATTTTGTAGGGCTTTCCACCAGAATCAAGCGCATAATTTATTTTTTATCTTATATTTATAAATTCCTAATTTTCGTGTCTGCTGTTGAATACTTGACCAACTTCGATTTGGTAATTTCAAGAAAAACTTATTTTTAGGTAACAAAGAATAAAATTCTTGTATAATTTTATTTTCTTGTTTATTGTAATTTTTTCTATGTTTCATTTCTATTTTCGAACATTGTTTTGCTAATTTAAACTTTCTTTTGAGATACAAATTAGCATTGTTATAAAGATAATTTATCAAAGTTTTAGCCGAATTGCATCTATAGCAAATATAAAAAACATTGGATAGTTTACCATTTTTCTTCCCTTGGCTAATTTTAGAATAAATATTGAATTTAGAAAGAAAATGATCTCTAATGAAGGCCATAACTTCTTTTTTGCCGCAAATGCTTAAATTTGGGTAGCCCTTTTGTCGGCCCTTTTTGTTAAAATTTATGCTCCCGTCTCCGTCTACTATGCCGCGGATAAAATCCCGTATGTATTTATAAGGAATATTTGGAATTTTCCCACGAGTTTTTCGGAAACTTTTTCTGTATGTCACCTCTAACTTCTTTAAATCATCAACGATTACTTGACTATGGATAGAAAAATGGACATATTTTTCCCCTATTGATAAAGTTTGTTCTGCTGAAAACTTTTGTTTTATTTTTCTTAATATATCTATATCTTTTCTACTTTGACCAAAGCTTAATCTGTCGCTACATCCATTGTGGGTTACTTTAATAATTGAGCCATCAGCAAAAATAAACCCGAGAATATAAGCCATATTAGAAGACCACTTTTTGAAATAATCTTCATTAACTCTTAATTTAGGCCCATCTATCTTGCGTTTTAATCCTATCCTTTCTCCTTGGGCTAAGATTGCTGACCATGATCTTTTTGGTAAAAGCTTTAGAAGTTTTTCTTCTGATGCTTCAGCAAAATCTTTGTAAAGTATATCATTTTCTTCCGATTGCCATAATTTTGCTGATGGTAGACCCAAGCTAAATGCTTTAACTGCAATTGTGGCCTTAGTTCGATTTGGAAACATCTTTGCCAATTCTCTAACTATCAATTTAGGATAAAACTTTTTTAGAAGAGAAACCTCTTTATTTGACCAATATTTATACATTCTTAGTTAAATAATTTAAATTTAGCACGAAAACACGACTATTTAATTTTTCTTTCATTTTGTTTTATGTTTTTTAAGAAATTGAATTAAATCTTTTTCCTCAATTCTAAAATTTCTGAGAGTAAGCTTAATAGCCTTAAGTTTTCCAGCTTTAATATATCGCCAGATTGTATATTCGCTAACGCCTAATTTATTTGCTACTTGTTTTGGAGTAAGAAGCTTATCCATTATTTAATTGTAGCTCTTACGAAATGTTTGTCAAGCAACAATTAGCAAAACCTGATACGATTTTAGCGGCTTATTTCAATTTTTTTGCCAAGTTTTTTCAGGATACACTTTTTTTAGGTTTTTTGTCTGGCCACTGTTTCGGAAAGCATTTGGCAGTAGAGGTTTAATCCAACTTGGTTGATGCTGCCGGATTGCTCTTTCCCTAAGATGTTGCCGGCTCCTCTGATTTCCAGGTCTTTGATGGCGATCTGCCAGCCGGAACCCAAAGTTTCTGCCTGCTTTAAGGCAGTCAATCTTTGTTTAGCTTTCATTAGAAGTCTTTGCGGGTGCAGGAAATAGGCAAAGGCTTGGGAAGAGAACCTGCCGACTCTGCCTCTGATTTGGTAGGCCTGGGCCAGGCCCAGCCGGCTGGCGTCTTCGACGATCAAGGTGTTGACGTTGGGAAAATCAATCCCATTTTCAATGATAGTCGTCGCCAAAAGCAGATCAATTTCTTTTGACTGGAAATCAGCCATCACTTTTAGCAAAGCCTTTTCTTTCATTCGGCCGTGAGCCAGGCCAATTTTGACTCTCGGCAGGAGTTTTTCCAGCGAGGCTCTTGCTTTTTCAATAGTGGCAACTCGGTTGTGGAGGTAATACACCTGGCCGCCCCTTGAAATCTCATTATCGACAGCCTTTTTAACTGTTTTTTCCGACCAGGGGATTATGAAAGTTTTGATCGGCAGGCGATCTTTTGGCGGAGTCTGAATCAGGCTCATTTCTCTTAAAGAAGAAAGAGCCAGGTAAAGGGTTCTTGGTATGGGCGTGGCCGACAAAGAAAGGATATCAAGAGAAGCTCTTATCTTTTTCAGTTTTTCCTTTTGTCTGACTCCGAATCTTTGTTCGTCGTCAATCACCAGCAGCCCCCCGCCTTTTCCAAACAGGCAGGAGGAAACGTCTTTTGACAAAAGCCGGTGGGTGCCAACGAGAATATCAACTCTGCCGGATTTCAGTTTTTCGACGGTCTCTTTCTGTTCTTTTTTGGTCTGAAGCCTGGTAAGAACGGCCAGGCCGACCGGCAGATTCTTTAGCCTTTGTTTGAAATTCTGGAAATGCTGATTTGCCAGAATGGTGGTCGGGCAAAGAAAAGCCGCTTGCCAGCCGGCAGAAACGGCTATCAGCATTGCCCTGAGGGCGACTTCGGTTTTGCCAAATCCCACGTCGCCGCACAATAATCTGTCCATTGGTTTTGACCGGCCCAAGTCTTTTTCTATTTCCGCCAGAGCTCTGATTTGATCTGCGGTTTCCTGAAAAGGAAAACCGGCTTCCAGAATCAATTCCAGCTCCTTGTCTTTAGAGTAAGGAGGCCGAGAGGCGATTTCCCTCTGGGCATAGATCTGGAGGAGCTCTTTGGCGAACCTTTCGACTTCTTGCTTTATCTTCCTTTTGGTTTTTTGCCAGGCTTGGGACCCCAGTCTTGAGATTTTCGGCTCGACAAAACCGACGTATCTAGACAGCTTTCTTTCTAACCCTAAGGGAACATAAAGCCTGTCTTGGGAGGCATACTCTAAAATATAGTATTTTGCCTGCCCTCCGGAGCTTTGGCGAAGGGGGGTATCTTGTATTTTGTATTTAGTATCCGGTACTTCGTTTTCCCGATACCAGCTACCAGATACTAGATACGAGATACCTATAAATCTGGCCACGCCGTGGTCAAGGTGGACGACGTAGTCTCCGGGCAGCAGGCCTTTCAGGCCAGAGAAAAGCTTTTGGGATTTGAGCTTGTCTTCGAGAACCTGCCTGACTCTTTTTTCATCCGGTATTTTAAAAGAGATCTCTTGAATTTCTTCAACAATGTTTCCGAAGAACTCAAGCCTTAAGGCTATCGGAGAGTTTATCGGAAAAACATCGATCAGGCCGCCTCTCTGAGAGAACTCTCCCGGGAAAGTTATTTCCTGGACCCTTTCGTAGCCAAGGTCGAGGAGTTTTTGGACGAGACTGGAAAAGAGAAAAGATTTACCTTTTCCCAAAAACAGGCAGTTTCTTTGCCACCAGGGCTGGCTTTTGGCCAGCTGACGGATTTTCTCAAAGTTCTTTTCAAACCAAAACAACCTCTTCTTGAGAAAGTAGGGGGTGAGGCTGGCGACGAGATAGCTTGCTATTGACAATTTAGGTATTGTTTGTTATAATCAAAACATTAATTTGCCTCGCGGTCTACTGACGAGTTGCTGGAAATCTATCCCTCCTTAATGATTTCTAGCTTAAAGGGGATCGTTGGCAGCAAATGTTGCTTGATGATCGCGCTTGTCAGTAGGCCGGGGGACAAATTTTATTTTCCGCCCCGTATTTTGTGGCGGTTTCATACTCAAGAATCCAGGAGGAAGAATGAAAAAGGCAGATGTTCAAAGAGATCAAACAGTATGTTGCCCTCATTGTGGCAACAAAACGGGGGGAAATGCCGTTGACTATGCAGCGAGGCAGAAGCATTCTATGACCTGTTCGCGCTGCGGCAAACGGTTCCGGCCCGTTCTGCCTAAGAAAAAAAATAGGCAGATGGGATAGATGGAATAGATTCAAAGGAAAGAAGGTGAGAAAAATGGAAGAATTAATTCTCGAGACGACGATTCATTTCGAAGAGATTCCGACCGTGAATTGTCCCCATTGTAATGCAAAGTATCACGGGCGGAGTCTCGACGAAGCATCCCGCGCGGGCAAGATTAAAACTTGCCAAAAGTGCGGGAAAAAGTTCAAGGTTGTCAGACCTAAAGAGGATTGGGATTGACGACCTTGGAAAGCCAGGGTTGTTTATTCGCCCTGGCTTTTTATTTTGAGTAAAGCTTAGCTTCACTCATAGTTTGGCATAACAATACCTGCGACCGCAGGTGTTAATATGGCATCAGTTGAACTTGGCCATTGCTTTTTCTGAGCCTTCTTCCAAAATCATCTCAATCGCCTCATTTGTTTTCTTAATCACTTCGGCAGCGATTTTTTCTTCATCTTTTGTGAATTTTTTAAGAACAAATCTGTCTAAAGATTTAGACCCGGGGACGTAATTTTTTGGCCTGACGCCTATCCTAATTCTGACAAAGCTTCTGGTTTTTAAAACGCCGACAATGGAATTTAACCCTTTGTGGCCGGCAGTCCCCCGGTTTCGGGAAACCCGGATTTCCCCCTTTTTTAAATCGGCGTCGTCGTGAACAACAATCAGATTTACTGCTTTTATCTTGTAAAAAGAAATGATTTTCCCCAGAGCTTGCCCGGATTTGTTCATGAAAGTTTCCGGCAGAGCTAGCAAAATTTCTTTTTTATCAAAGACTCCTTTGGAAATCAGAGAGTTGAATTTCCTTTCCAAACGAAACTCAGGGAACCCGGATTCCTTTTGCCAGTTGATGACGGCCAGCCTGCCTAAGTTGTGCCAGGTGTTTTGGTATTTTTGACCGGGATTTCCCAGCCCCGCGATCAGGAGCATATTAGTAATTTAGTAATTAGGAATTAGAATAATTAGAAATTAGTAATTGATTATTTATTATATCATTGTTCTTGCTTTATTCCTAAAAAGCCAGTATAATTCATAAATATCATATAAATATGAAGACTTTTTTAAACTTTGTTTGGGAAACTTTAAAAATTGTTTTTTTAGCCTTAGCGATCGTTCTGCCGATCAGGTATTTTATTTTCCAGCCGTTCATTGTCAAGGGCCAGTCAATGGAGCCGAATTTCCAGCAGGGCAATTACTTAATTATCGACGAACTTTCTTATCGCCTCAGGGATCCGAAAAGGGGCGAGGTAGTTGTCTTTAAATACCCATACAACCCTTCCCAGAGGTATATCAAAAGGATTATCGGCCTGCCCGGGGAAACCCTGGAGATAAAAGACCAGAAAATCAGGATTTTTGACGAGCAGGGCCAGGAAAAGATTTTAGAGGAAAACACCTACCTGCCGGAAGAGGATTTGACTACCGGCGATATCCGCCTGACCTTAAAAGAGAAGGAGTTTTTTGTCCTGGGAGACAACCGGCTTTCTTCTTCGGATTCCCGGTCTTGGGGCGTTTTGCCGCAAAGCAATATCATCGGCCGAGTTCTTTTTCGGCTCTGGCCGCTGGGCGAGGTCAGCGAAATTAACGCGCCAACTTACTAAAATGGCAAAAAGACAAAAGTTCCAATCGCCTCAGGGCATGCACGACATTCTGCCCGAGGACCAGAGATATTTTCAGAAGGTCTATAGTCTGGCTGAGAATCTGGCCGCTTTTTACGGCTTTGACAAGATCGACACCCCGATTATTGAGTTTTTGGAGCTTTACGAAAAGGGGACCGGCTTGACAACCGAGATCGTCGAAAAGCAGATGTTTTCTTTGAAGACCAGAGGAGGGGACGCTTTGGCCTTGAGGCCGGAGTTCACTCCCGGGATTATGAGGGCTTTCCTTCAGCACGGGATGCTGAATCTGCCCCAGCCGGTGAAGCTTTTTTCCATCGGCCCGGTTTTCCGCTACGAAAGCCCTCAAGCGGGCAGGTTCCGCCAGTTTCATCAGATAGACCTTGAGGTTTTCGGCGAAGAGAGCCCAGCGATTGACGCCCAGGTAATCCAGATCTTTTACAATCTTTTGTCTGAACTGAGGTTTAAGAATCCGGTGATCGAGATCAATTCAATCGGCGCCAGCTGCTGCCGTCCCTATTTCAAAAAGATCCTGACGAGTTATTTAAGATCCCGTTTCAATTCCCTTTGCCTTGATTGCAAAAGAAGGGCCAGGGAAAATCCTCTCAGGGTCTTAGACTGCAAGGAAGAGAGATGCCAGCCGATCAGAGCCCAGGCTCCTCAGATCATCGATCACCTCTGCGAAGAGTGTCACGATCATTTTAAAGCGGTTCTGGAGTTTCTGGACGAACTGGGGCTGCCCTACCGCCTCAATCCCTATCTGGTCAGGGGAATCGACTATTATACGAAAACCGTTTTTGAGATCTTTGCCGACAGCCCTTCTCAGGAAGGAGCTCTGCCGATCGCTTTGGTCGGCGGCGGAAGGTTTGACAATCTCGGGAGAATCGTCGGCGGCAAAGACGTTCCGGCCTGCGGCGCGGCTGCCGGAGTCGAAAGGATCGTCGCCGGCATCAAGCTTGGCGGCTCGAGAGTTTCCGGCGAAGTCAAGAAAGAAATCTTCTTAGCTCAGGTTGGGGATCTGGCAAAGAAGAAAAGCCTGAAACTTTTTGAGGAGTTCCGCAAGGCTAAAATTCCCCTGGCAGAATCTTTTTCCAAGGACAGCCTGAAAGTCCAGCTTTCAAGGGCAGACCGTTTGCAGGTGAGATACGCTTTGATTTTGGGCCAGAGAGAAGCTTTGGAAAAGACGGTTATCTTGAGAGATATGCAAAAAGGGACTCAGGAAACCGTCAAGTTTGAAAAGGCGGTTGCCGAAATTAAAAAAAGGCTAAAGAAATAGCGAGGCCGAATTTCTAATTCTTAATTTCTTAATTTCTTAATTTCTAATTACTAATTTCTAATTACTTATTACCATGGCTCTAGAGGTAAAAAGACAAAATCGGGAAACCAGTCAGTCTTTGGTTCGGAGATTCGGCCAGAGAGTCCAGCGGAGCGGCATTTTGATCGGGGCGAGGAAAAAGAGATTCAAGGGCAGGATCAAGTCAAAGACGGCGAGAAAAAAGCAGGCCCTGCGCCGGGAAGAGCTTAAGGCAGAATACCTGAAACTGGAAAAACTGGGAAAATTGCCGCCAAAATTCCGCCGCAGATAAAACCACTCAGATGGAATTCATTAACCGCATCCATCAGGAGTTAAAAGAAGCCCAGCTTGGGAAACAGGAATTGAGAGTCTCGGTTTTGAGGCTGCTTTTGGCCAGCCTTAACAACCGGGAAATCGAGAAAAGAACCAAGCTGAGCAAATCCGCTTCTTTGGAGGAATTGGACGAGTTGAGCCGATTGACGGAAGAAGAAAGTCTTGAAGTCGTCGCTTCTGAAGCAAAAAAGAGGAGGGAAGCGATCGCCGGTTTTAATCAAGGCGGGCGCCGCGATTCGGCTAAAAAAGAGGAAGAGGAGCTGCAGATCCTGGAAGCTTATCTGCCGGAGGCTATTTCTGGAGAGGAAGTCAGAAAAATGATCGTTGAGGCGATTGCCAGGACTGGAGCTAAGGCCGTTGGCGATTCTGGCAGGGTGATGAAAGATTTGATGCCCGAGATCAAAAAGAGGGGCCGGGCCGACGGCTCCCTGGTCAGCCAAGTAGTCAAAGAACTGCTTTCGCCCCGCACCACTCCATCGATAACTCAACGAAAACATAATGACCAGAGCCGATAGGCGGCTTCGCCTTTCTGTCAAAACGAATTCACAAGTCTGTCGCGAGAGTGGTGCGGGGTTCGCAAAACCAAGAATGAAAGTCCGCTTTGTCAATCTCGGGAAAAAGTTTTCTAGAAGTTTTTTTAAAAAAGTCATTGAAAAGGTTTTAAAAGCAGAGAAAAAAGAGTCGTCGGCTCTGACAGTCGTTTTCCTGGGACCCCTGGCCATGAGAAAGCTGAATTTTGAGTACCGGCAGAAAAACAGGCCAACCGACGTTCTCACTTTCCCTGCAGGCCCAAATCAAGATCGGTATCTCGGAGAAACGCTCATCTGTCTTTCTGAAGTCAGAAAGAATGCTAAGATTTTTGACCAAGACTTTGAAAAAGAAACAAAAAGGGTTTTGATTCACGGCCTTTTGCACCTTTTTGGATACGATCACGAGAGGGAGAGCAAAGAAGCCGAACTGATGATTAGAAAACAAGAGAGCCATCTTTCTTAAAAAACACATTAATTATGCCCAAGGGCAATTTAATTTCCGGCCTCGATATCGGCACCAGCTCGGTTAAGATTCTCCTGGCTTCGAAAAATCCTCAAAGCAAGGCTTTAGAAATTATCAGCCAGTCAGAAGTGGAGAATTCGGGAATGAGAAAGGGAGTGGTTATCAACGTTATTGAAGTTTCCCGGAAAATCCGTGAGGCGGTTGGCTTTTGCCAGGAGGGTTTGGACAAAAAGGTAAATTCCGTTGTCGTCAATATCAACGGCAGCCACTTGGCTTTTATTCCCAGTCGGGGATTAGTTTCGGTTTCTAGGGCCGACCAAAAGATTTCCGACGCCGACGTTGACCGGGCTCTCCAGGCCAGCCGAACCATTTCTTTGTCTGCCAATCAGGAGATTTTGGAGACTCTGGCCCAGGAATTCGTTATTGACGGCCAGGCCGGCATCAAAGAGGCCGAAGGCCTGAGAGGGATCCGCCTTGAGGCAAAAACATTGTGTTTGACGGCCTTTACCCCGTATCTCAAGAATCTGACCGAAGCCGTTCTCGGAGCCGACCTGGAAATAGAACACGTTTTGGCTTCGATTCAGGCTTCTTCAGAGGCAGTCTTAGACCAGAAGGAAAAGGAATTGGGAGTGGCTGTGATTGACGTTGGTGCCGGGACAACGGGATTAGCGGTTTTCGAGGAAGGGAATCTGATTTCGGCCTCGGTTTTCCCTCTGGGATCCAACAATATTACCAATGACATTGCCATTGTCTTGAAGACCGAGATCGAAGAAGCGGAAAAGATAAAAAAGGAATTCACCGGTTTTTCTTCCAGAAGGGTTGGAAAAAAAACCAGAGCCGGCCAGGAATTTTCCCAAAAGACATTGGCGAGAGTAATTGAGGCCAGGACAAGAGAGATTTTCGGAGAGATCAGCAAGGAACTTAAAAGAATTAATAAAACCAAGCTGCCGGCGGGTGTTGTTTTAACCGGAGGCGGAGCCAAACTCTTAGGGATAATCGACTTTGCCAGAAAGGAGTTGAAACTTCACTGCCGGCTCGGGCTGCCGGCGGGTTTTAGTCCTGGCCTCGAGGACTCTTCGTGGTCAGCGGTTGCCGGTTTGGTTTTGGAGGGGGCAAAGATATATAACGATGAAGGGCTTTCTTTTTCCGAGAAAGGAGTTTTTAAAAAGATCAAAGGAATCTTTAAAACCTTTATTCCTTAAAATTACTCATATGAAAATTGTTCCGAGAATAAAAATAATTGGCATTGGCGGAGCCGGCGGCAACGCTCTGACCAGGATGTCAAAGTTCAAGATTCCCGCAGTTGATCTTGTTGCCGTCAACACCGACACCCAGGACCTCAGGAAGAACCAAGCTGAAGTAAAGTTGAGGATCGGCAGAGAAGTCACTCAGGGTTTGGGAGCCGGTATGAATCCGGAAATCGGCCGGAAGGCGGCCGAGGAGCAAAGGCAGGAGATAGAAGCGCTTTTAAAAGACAGCGATATGGTTTTTCTGGCAGCGGGTTTTGGCGGCGGCACCGGCTCTGGAGCCACTCCGGTAATCGCCGAGATTGCCAAAAACCTGGGAGTTTTGACCGTTGCCGTCATCACCAAGCCTTTTGCTTTCGAGGGGCTGTCCCGCAAGACAATCGCCCAAAACGGCATCAAAAATATCCAGGATAAAGTTGACAGCTTGCTTTTGATTTCCAACGACAAGCTGATTTCCTTGGTGGAAAAAAATACTCCTCTGACCAAAGCTTTCTCTCTGGCCGACGAGATTCTGCACCAGGCAGTCGTTTCCATCATCGACCTGATTTTGAGGCCGTCTTTGGTGACGATAAGCTTTGCCGATGTCAGAGCCATTTTAAAAGGCGCGGGCCGCGCTTTTTTCGGCCAAGGTTGGGGCCGGGGGGCCAACCGAGCCCAAGAAGCGGTTTTTAAAGCCCTGAATTCCCCTTTGCTGGAAACGTCTCCGGATCAGGCTTCCAGGATTTTGTTTAATATCAGCGCCAAGAACTTAAAACTGGTTGAGATAGATGCCATTGCCAGCAGTATTACCAAGAGCATTTTGCCGGAAACAAAAGTGATTTTTGGCGCCAGAGAAGACGAAAAGTTAAAATCAGGAGAAATGAAAGTGACTCTGATTGCCACCGGATTTCAGAAATGAGCTGGGGATAAACCCCTTTTTTATGCGGGGTTTTCCAGATTTGCCCGGTCTTTTTTAATCGGTTAGAATAGAATAACATCTCCCGCATTCCAATATGCGGGTTAATAATTCAAAAGTAAAAATGGGGATTGAAAAAGTTCAAAAAAGGGACGGCAGGATTGTTGATTTTGACGTCAGCCGCATTGAAACGGTGATTTTTAGAGCCCTGACGGCCACCAACGAAGGCAACGGCAATAGGAGCAAAAGATTGACGGCAAAAGTGTGCCAGATTTTGAATAGGCGTTTTAAAGCCGAGGAAATCCCTTCGGTTGAACAGGTCCAGGACATTGTCGAGGAAGTTTTGATTTTGAATGGGCTGGTGGAAACAGCCAAGGCCTATATTCTTTACCGGGAGCAGCGAAGGCGGATAAGAGAAACAGTCACTGCTTTTGACGAGGCGGTAGAGGCGGTTGATCAATACATTCAGGAGATTGACTGGCAGGTCAAGGAAAATGCCAATATGGGATATTCTCTTCAGGGACTGAACCATTATGGCGTTTCAGTTATCTCTAAAAAATACTGGTTAAACAGGGTTTATCCCAAAGAAATCAGAGAAACGGTAGAGTCTGGGGATTTTCACCTCCATAACCTTGACACTTTGGGAGTTTATTGCGCCGGTTGGGATCTTTATGACCTTTTGCTCAAAGGATTCGGCGGGGTTCCGGGAAAAGTCCAATCAAAACCGGCAAAACATTTCCGTTCCATTCTTGGCCAAGCAGTGAATTTTTTATATACCCTTCAAGGGGAAGTTGCGGGAGCGGTTGCTTTTTCTAATTTTGACACTCTTTTAGCCCCTTTTATTAAATACGACGGCCTTAGCTATTCCCAGGTAAAGCAAAGCCTTCAGGAGTTTTTATTTAATATGTCCATTCCAACCCGGGTGGGCTTTCAAAATCCATTCAGCAATATTACTTTAGATCTCAAGCCATCACCAGTTTTTGCTAAACAGCCGGTTATTATCGGCGGAAAGCCGCAAAGTGAAGTTTATGGAGATTTTAAGGAGGAAATGAAAGTTTTTAACAAAGCGCTTTACGAAGCGATTCTTGAGGGGGATAAAGATGGCCGGCCGTTTCATTTTCCTTTGCCGACTATTAATATTACCAAGGATTTTCCCTGGGACGACCCCGCTTTTGACTTGATTTTCGAGGCCTCGGCAAAATACGGCACGAATTATTTTGCCAATTACATCAATTCCGATATGAGGCCGGAGGATGTAAGATCGCTATGTTGCAGACTGAGACTCAATCTCACAGAGCTTCATAACCGCGGAGGTGGCGGGCTTTTTGGCGCGGGAAATAAGACTGGTTCAATTGGCGTGGTTACTATTGGTATGCCGAGGATTGGGTTTCTTTCAAAAACCAAAAAAGATTTTTTTGGCAAACTCGGCTGTCTAATGGATCTTGCCAAAGAGAGTTTAGAGATAAAAAGAAAGGCCCTGGAAAATTTCATTGAAAAAGGGTTATATCCTTATTCCCGGTTTTATTTGGGAGATGTCAAGAAAATGCGGGGAAAATATTATGCCAATCATTTTTCCACTATCGGTCTGGTGGGAATGAACGAGGCTTGTTTGAATTTTCTAGGAGAGAATATTGCTTCAAAAAAGGGAAGAAAGTTCACCCTGGAAGTGCTGGATTTTATGCGGGAAAAGCTGGTTAAATACCAGGAAGAAACCAGCAATATCTACAACCTGGAAGCAACGCCATCAGAATCTACCAGTTATCGTTTGGCGCAAAAAGACAGGGGGAAGTATCCTGATATTATTGCCGCCGGGACGAAAAAAGTGCCGTATTACACGAATTCAACAATGCTGCCGGTTAATTTTACCGACGATGTTTTTGAGGCTTTAAAACTCCAAGACGAAATTCAGTGTAAATTTACCGGTGGCGTAGTAATGCACCTGTTTTTGGGCGAGCGGGTTTCTGATCCCCGGAGCGCTAAAATGCTTGTGAAAAAGGTTTTTGAGAAATTCCATTTACCTTACATTACCCTTACGCCAACCTTCTCGGTTTGCCCCAGTCACGGCTATCTTTCCGGAGAGCATTTTTTCTGCCCGCATTGCGCCATTAAGCAGCCCTGCGAAGTCTATTCAAGGATAATTGGTTATTATAGGCCCCTAACTCAATGGAATGCGGGGAAAAAAATCGAGTACCATCAGAGAAAAGTATTTAAAATTAGAAAAACCCAACTTGAGTAAATATGGAAGTTAGTAAAAGAAAACCAGCGATGTTAGGGAAACATCATTCAAATGAAACAAAAGAGAAAATAAGAATAGCTCGACTGGAGAGGAAGAGGAGATTAGGTTATATTAATTCTCTAGAAACGAGAAAAAAGATTGGTGAAGCCCAAAAAGGAAAAAAGTTGTCGGAAGAAACTAAAAGAAAATTGAGCCAAGTTCTTAAGGGGAAGAAAAAACCACCTTTTACAGAAGAGCACAAAAGGAAAATAAGAGAGACATTAACGGGAAAACCTCAACCTTGGAATGCTGGCGCGAAATGTCATTTTTGGCGAGGAGGAATTAGTCGAAAGGTTATCGTAGTATGTACAACTTGCGGGAGAGAAAAATTTGTGCGGAATTACTCTCTTAAAACACTCACCCATCCTTATTGGTGCAAGCATTGTAGTCCACATTGGAAGCCAGAAACTTTTGAAGATAGAATTAGATTAAGTCGAGCCCACCGGATTTATAATTTAGACGAGTCGTTTTTTAGCAGTATTGATAATGAAGAAAAAGCATACTGGCTAGGATTTTTTAGCGGCGATGGGACGATAACGGAAAATAAAATAAGATTGCGTCTCGCCAATAAGGATACAGATCATCTTAGTAAATTTAAAAAAGCGGTAAGTTGGACGGGAAAAGATTATTATTCCAAGAGAGATGGTGCCACAGAGGTTGTCTTTAGATCGTCAAAAATGGTTTCCAACTTAGCTCGTTATCATGTCACACCCCGTAAAACGTTTAGCGTTAGGTTCCCAAGCATTCCGGAGTATTTAGAACCCCATTTTATCAGAGGAGTGTTTGATGCCGACGGTTGCATAAGCAGGGCAATAAGAGTTAGCCGTGGCAAATCGGGTCAATTATATCTTTTTTACGGCGGAGATTTTAATATTGAGGGCAACAAAGAATTTGTTTTAGAGATTCAATCTCGCTTGTTAAAATTAGGATTATCCGCTAATTCTATAAATTATCCTGGCAAAAGGATTTACAGAGTGCGATACGGCGGAATCAATCAATTAAGAGTGATTTACCGCTATTTGTATAATAATTCCAAAGTTTTTCTAGAAAGGAAAAAAGAACTTTTTGAGGACATTTTTAGAAATTATCATTCGGAAACTTTGAGACCGGGAGAGTACGAAGAAAGAAAAGAGTTTAAATTGAAAGCGAATCAAGTTTAGTTGGACATCGCATGTCCAACTAGTTATTGAATAGGTTGACGTCTCTTTTTTAATTTGCTTGTTTAAGGATAGATATTTCAAAATCCAATTGCAGGATTCGTCTAAAGGAGGCGAACATGTCAGGAAAACACATTTTTGTTGGGTTGTTGGGCTTGACCGGCTCGGGAAAATCCACCCTAGCCGAGCTTCTCAAGAGATCTGGTTTTCTTCATCTCGAGGAGCCTTTTGTCGCCAATCCTTTTTTGCCAGAATATTACGCTTCTGGCATGAAGGAAAAAGCCTTTCAGTCGCAGCTGTTCTTTTTGCTGCGAAAATGGGCTTTAACCATGGCAGCCGGACGGCTGCTGGAGTATTTCCCGGTAGCCATTGATCCTTCTATGGATCTCGACGTCTACATGTACGTCGAGGCCCTAAGGAAGATGGGAAGCTTGTCGGTGGCAGAATATGATTTGTATCATCTGGCAGTAGAGGCTTTGATGAACGGCCTGCCAAAGACAGACTTCTTGATCTACTGCAGGGTGGCGCCAGGCACTGCCATGGCTAGAATCAAGGGCCGGGGGAGAGAGATGGAAAAATGTATTACTGAAGAATATCTCGCTCTTCAAATGGCGTGCCTGGAAAAATGGCTGGGACAGGCTAGCGTTCCATCTCTGGTGTTGGATTTCGACACCCTTAATGCCAACACCGAGGAGGGAGCCTCTGGAATTGTAGAAGAAGTAGAAAAAACCCTCAGGCTCATTAGAAGCAAATAAATACTAGAGGCCAATCAGAAAATGATTGGCCCTTTAGTTATTTAGAGAGGAGCTTGACACCCTCTTTTTTCTTTGCTTGTTTAAGAATAGATGTTTTGAAATCCAAATTTCATATATTTTGTTCAGAGGAGGACAAAATGCGAAGACAGATTGTAACGGTAGTCCGAACGCCTCCGCCATCCGGAGACAAAGGGTCACTAGTGGGAGTGACGGGTACGATGAATGCAGGCAAATCGGCTTTGGTGGTGGCACATATGCTTCAACTTCAGGCCGCCTATGGCCTCGAAGAACCGAGAATTCAGATCTTTTCATTTCCGGTTCACGACCATATCCTCTCTGGCCCGGTGAGTGTTACGGCCACCCTGGTGAGGACTACCGAGGAAATGAAGATGGCGCTCCGCAAAGAGACCCGATTGGTGGTAATTGATGAAGCCCAACTCATTGATGTCGGCACTTCTCATTGGCAGACGGCTCTAACCGATTTCATTGTCGAGCTGACAGCCAGCGGGGTCCACTGCGTAGTGGGCGGTCTACTTAAGACCTTTGAGGATGAGCCGTTTGGATGCATGCCTGCTATTGCAGAAATGGCTGATGAGACAGTTGAGATCATTGCCGAGTGTCTGAGCTGTCATGAGAAAATGGCTACTTGCAACTTCCGGCAGGGTTCACCTGTCGGAGACGCGGTCGAAAGGATCGCCAAAGAACTTTACACCCGGGTCTGTCCTGATTGTCATGCCAGGTTGGCTCCGGAATGCCATAAGTAGCGAAAGAGGGAGGGGGAAACGAACTTCCCCCTCTTTTGCTTTATTTCAAGCTTATTATGTTACAATTTATTAATTGCAATATGTTAATTGCCGGTCTGCAGAAAACTACTTTAATTGATTACCCGGGGAAAATAGCGGCCACGGTGTTTTTGGCGGGTTGCAGCTTTCGCTGTCCCTGGTGCTATTCATCGGAACTGGTTTTGCCAGAGAAAATAAGAAAACAGCCAAGAATCTCTGAAAAAGAGCTTTTTGCGTTTTTGAAAAAAAGAAAAGGATTATTAGACGGCGCGGTTTTGTGCGGTGGAGAGCCAACAACCAATAAAGATCTGCCGGATCTCATCAAAAAGATTAAGAAACTAGGCTTTTTGGTGAAACTGGATACCAACGGCAGTAATCCAAAGATGCTAGAGAAGCTGATCAAAGAGAAGCTACTTGATTATGTAGCGATGGATATTAAGGCACCGTTAGGTGCCAAAATCCAAATTCCAAAATCCAAATTCCAAAAAAAATCCCAAATCCCAATATCAAAATATCAAAAAGCGACGGGGGTGAAAGTTGATTTAGAGAAAATCAAAAAAAGCATTGAAATCATTAAAGAGTCGGGAATTGATTATGAGTTCAGAAGTACGGTAGTGCCTGGGCTTCATTCCAAAAAAGATATTGTTCAAATCGCCAAAGGCATTGCTCCGGCCAGAGCTTACTTTTTGCAGAACTTTAGGCCGGAAAAAACTTTGAACCCACGATTCAAAAAGCTCAAGCCGTATCCTCAAGAAGTTCTCGCGGAAATAAAAAAAGAAATCGCAAAGCATTTCTCAATTTGCGAAACGAGGTAAGATTTTCTGAATAATGGCCAAAGGAAAACTATTTTTTTGGAGCTGCCTGTCTTTTATCTGCGGAGTTTTTATCAATTCTTTCTTTAACATTCCCCAGCAAGTTCTGCTGGGGTTTTTGTTTATCCTCGCAATTTCCCTTTTCGTTTTTAGATTCGATAAGCGATTATTGATTGCCGGAATTCTTCTTTTGGCTTTTTCGCTGGGAGGTTTTCGTTATCAGTCTGAAGCAGGAAAAATCTTTGAATCTGAATTAAGGGAATTTAATGGCGCTAGCCAGACTTTAAATCTTGTCGGAGTAATTTATGACGAACCAGATTCACGCGACAGCAGCCAGCAGTTAAAAACGAGAATCGAAAATCTCAGCGGCAGCAGAATCCAGGAGAATCTGCTGGTGATTGCCTCAAAATACCCGAGCTATCATTATGGCGACAGGATAAAAATCCAAGGGAAGTTGAAGACGCCGGAGAATTTTGAGAAGTTCAATTACCAAGGATACTTGCAGAAAGAAAGAATTTACTCAACAATGATCTTCCCTAAAGTTGAGCTATTAGAATCTAGCCAGGGAAGTTCAATCAGGAAGGTTCTTTTTGAGTTTAAAGACAGATTCCGGGAAACCTGGCAAAAGCTTTTGTCGCCGCCTCATCTGGGGATTTTTGAGGCTTTGACTTTTGGCGAGGAGGGAAATATTCCCAGTTCGTGGAAAGAAAAGCTCAATCTTTCCGGGACCAGGCATCTGACGGCGGTTTCGGGTATGAACATTACCATTATCAGTTTTTTGCTGGCCGGCACCCTTTTGAGCCTCGGCTTTTGGCGGCAGCAGGCCTCTTTGATTTCTCTGATCTTTATCTGGCTCTACGTTTTGATGATCGGCGCGCCCGCGTCGGCTTTGAGAGCCGGACTGATGGTTAGTTTGTTTCTGGCAGCTCAGTTTTCGGGGAGGCTGGCCGCCGGCTCTCGATCTTTGGTTTTCAGCGCCGCCGTCATTCTGGCAGAGAATCCTTTGCTGTTGAGGTTTGACGTCGGCTTCCAGCTGTCTTTTCTGGCGATGGCCGGTCTCATCTACTGGCAGCCGTTTTTTAAGCAAAAGGTTTTTCGGAGATTGCCGGATTTTTTCCGCACAAACCTATCAGCCACTTTTGCCGCGCAGGTTTTTACCCTCCCTCTTTTAATTTACAATTTTGGCTACGTTTCCCTGATTTCACCCCTGACCAATATTCTTTTGGTTCCCTTGATTCCTTATCTGACAATTATCGGTTTTGTCTTTGGGATTTTGGGCATGATTTCTCTGTTTTTTGGCCAGATTCTTTCCTGGATTTTGTGGCTAGGCCTAAGCTATATTCTTTTGGTGATTGATTTGTCCTTGAAAATCCCTTTCGCCCATCTTGTTTTTGGAAACTTGTCCGCGATTTTAGTTTTGGCCGCCTATTTATTTTTGATTCTGGCAACCTGGAAGATTCAATCTGCCAGAAAGCAAGAGTTTTTCTATTGAGAAATTTCTGGTAGACTAAAAAAAAGTCATTATGGAAACATTTTCTAAGCAGAAAGCCTGGGTAGTGACGGTTGACATGGGTTATGGCCACCAGCGGACAGCCAATAATCTGCAGCATTTGGCGTATGAGGAAAAAGTCATCTGCGCCAATAACTACGAGGGCATGTCCGCAAGAGATCGCCGAATCTGGGAGGCTCAGCAAAAATTCTATGAGTCGGTTTCTGCTTTCAAGAGAGCGCCCTTGATCGGCGGCCTGATTTTTTCGATTCTTGACGCCGCCCAAAAAGTCCAGCCCTTTTACCCGAAAAGAGACCTTTCAAAGCCCACTCTCGCCCTAAGACAAATCTATTTTTTGCTTAAAACGGGTTGGGGCAGAGATCTGATCGGAAGATTGAAAAAGAATCCTCTGCCGATAATCAGTACCTTTTTCACTCCGGCCTTTATGGCCGAATTCTTTGGCTATCCCGGCGAAATCTTTTGCGTTGTTTGCGACACCGACATTACCAGAGCCTGGGCTCCTTTGGATCCGGAAAAGAGCAAGATTAAGTATTTTGCTCCAACTGAAAGGGTAGTTGAAAGGCTAAAGCTTTATGGAGTTAGGCCAGGAAATATTCTTTTAACAGGTTTTCCTTTACCCGTAGACAACATCGGAAACGAGAACCTTGACGTTCTGAAACAAGACTTAAGAGAAAGAATTTCAAACCTCGACCCCCAGAAAAAGTTTTTCTATAAGTATTATCCTTTAATTAAAAGCCGTCTGGATTTGCCCTTGAGGAGCAGCCATGTTTTAACTCTGACTTTTGCCGTCGGCGGAGCCGGAGCCCAGAAAAAACTGGCCGTCCAGGTTCTAAAAAGTCTTGCCAAAGACATAAAACTGGGGAAAATCAGGATGGTTCTCGTCGCCGGCGCCAGAAAGGCGGTTAAAGATTATTTCTTAAAACAGATAGAATCTTTGAGATTGAGTAATCGGCTGGGAAAGACTTTGGAAGTTTTATTCTCTTCAAGCGTGAAAGACTATTTCAAAGATTTCAACAGCTGTTTGAGACAAACAGATATTCTTTGGACCAAACCCTCGGAACTCTCTTTTTACGCGGCCTTGGGGCTGCCGATTATCATCGCTCCGACTATCGGTTCCCACGAAGAATTCAATAAAAGATGGCTTTTAAAATCGGGCTTTGGCATTATTCAAAAAGACCCGAGGTTTGTTCACGAATGGCTTTTTGATTTGGTGGCCCAAGGGTATTTGGCAGAAACGGCTTTTGAAGGTTTTCTCGAAGGAGAGAAATTAGGCGCCTTTAACATTCAAAAGATTATTGAAAAATGCTCTGGATATTAATTGCCATTTTCAGCTATTTTCTTTTGGCGGTCAGCGCCTTGGGCGACAAGTATCTGCTGTCTGGCCCGCCCGAGCCCAAGAGCTACACCTTTTTTATCAATGTTTCCGGGATTTTGCTCTTGGCTCTGATTCCTTTTGTCGGTTTTGTCCGGCCAGACTCAAGGCAGATTCTTTTGAGTTTCTTAGCAGGCGGCTCGATGGTCTTTGCCAGCTATTTCCTTTACAGCGCTCTGGAAAAGTTCGAAGCTTCAAGAGTGATTCCGGCTATCGGCGGCCTGCTTCCGATATTCACCCTGGGAATTGTTTTTCTTTTTTCTGGTTCCCAGAGCCTGACGCCAAAGAGTCTGGCAGCTTTTTTATTGCTGGTTTTAGGAAGCGTTTTAATCAGCGCCGACAAGGGAAAAGCGATCTCCCTAGAAAGCCTGTTCTTTTCAGCTGCTTCAGCTTTCCTGTTTGCCTTGAGCTTTGTTCTGGTAAAAAGCCTTTATTTGGAGCTGCCTTTTTGGACGACTATTATTCTAACCAGGCTGGGCGCTTTTCTTGCCAGCCTGGTTTTTCTTTTGGCCAAAGAGACAAGGGCCGAGATTTTTCAGAAAAACTTTATTCTTCAAAAGAAATCAGGAATTATCTTTTTTGCAACTCAAGGAATAGGAACTCTGGCTTCACTCTTACAGAATTGGGCTATTCTCTTGGCCCCCTTGGGATTTTTGGCTTTCGTCAACGCCCTCGAGGGCACCAGGTACGTTTTTCTGCTGGTCCTGTCAGTTTTGGTTTCGGCAAAGTTCCCGAAGATTCTCAAGGAGGAGATTTCTCCAAAAAGCATGTTTCAGAAATCGCTGGCCGTCCTGATTATTATCATCGGCCTGGGGGTTTTAACATTATCGTTAAAGACATGAAACTAAAGAAGAGGCTATTAATCTCTTTATTCTTGTTTTTGCTGGCCGTTTTCAGCTATTTTTTCGTCGGCAGAGCTCCGAAGGCGGAGAAGATTGCCTGGGGAGTTGATTTTTCCCAAAAACATGCTGAAAACCTTGGCTTGATTTGGCAGGAAGCCTATCTGGCTTTACTGGAAGATTTAAACGTCAAAAACCTCAAAATTTCCACCAGCTGGGATCTATTGGAAAGAGAGAAAAGGTTTTATGATTTTTCTGATTTAGATTGGCAAATTGACCAGGCGGGGATTCGCGAGGCCAAAATTCTTTTGGTCATCGGCATGAAAACTCCACGCTGGCCGGAATGCCATTTGCCCGACTGGGCCAAGACCCTGCCGAAACAAGAAAGGGAAAAAGCGGTCTTGGATCTGCTGGAAAAGATAGTTTTGCGCTACCGAGAAAATCCTGTTGTCTGGGCCTGGCAGGTGGAGAACGAGCCTTTGTTTGATTTCGGCGATTGCCCGCCGCCAGATAAAATTTTTCTTAAAAAAGAAGTCGATTTGGTCAAAAAGCTCGACTCGCGCCAAAGGCCGATTGTTGTTTCCGACAGCGGCGAGTGGTCGTTCTGGTTTCAAGCCGCTAAAATAGGGGACATTGTCGGCATTACTCTTTACCGCACAGTTTGGTTCAAAGAACTCGGCGTTTACAGTCATTATCCCTTTCCGCCGGTTTTTTACCACCGGAAAGCCGAGTTGGTTGAAAAGATCTTTAACAAGAGAGTCATCAATATCGAGCTGCAGGCCGAGCCCTGGGGACCAAAATTACTCTATGGCCTGCCCCTGGCCGAACAGCAGAAGACCATGACTCTGAAGAAATTTCGTGATAACATTGAGTTTGCTCAGGCCACCGGCCTCGACACTTTCTACCTTTGGGGTTCAGAATGGTGGTATTGGTTAAAGGAAAAACACCAGGACCCTTCTTTTTGGCAAGAAGCAAAAAAGATTTTCCAGCAAATAGACTAGTACATTTTGAACGTACGTTCAATTTGTAAGAATGAAATTCTATTTTAGATATGGCAGTTGGCAGAAAACAGAATTTTGATTAAAATAGTTGATGATAGTTAACGAGAATATGAAAACAGAAGAAAAAATCATTGCAGACGAATTCGGCCCAGAATACGTGGTTGAGGTTAATTCTTTAAAGCCGAAATTTAAGGGGTTTTTGATTATTGACAATTTAGCTCTCGGGGTTGGCAAGGGGGGAATCAGGATGGCCGCCAACCTGACTTTGGGCGAGCTTTTCCGTTTAGCCAGAACCATGACCTGGAAAAATTCTCTTTTTGAACTCCCTTTTGGCGGGGCTAAAGCAGGGATTGTGGTAGATCCAAGGAAACTCTCTTTAAAAGAGAAAAAAGAAATTATTCAGGCTTTTGCCAAACTTTTATCGCCTTTTATTCCAAAATACTATATTGCCGGACCAGATATTGGCACGGGTGAACAGGAAATGAAGTGGTTTAGCCAGGCCCTAGGAATCTGGAATTCAGCCACTGGAAAGCCCAAGGATTTTTGTTTCTGCGTCGCCAAAAAATGCAACTGCGGTTTGCCTCACGAGCTAGGGTCTACCGGTTTTGGAGTAGCCGAGGCTGCCAAGGTTGCTGCCGAGCTTTCAAATCTTGATTTAAAGGGAGCGACCGTGGCCGTTGCCGGTTTTGGCAACGTCGGCAGTTTTGCCGCCAAGCACTTGTCTGAGGCCGGGGCCAAGATCGTGGCCGTTTCTGAAGCCGAAGGCGCCATTTTCAACAAAGACGGTTTAGATTTAAATAAGATTATCAGCGCGAAAAAGAGAAAAAAGCCGCTGGCTGGCTGCGGCAAAGCTATAGCCAGAGACAAAATCTATGAACTGCCGGTGGATATTCTGATTCCGGCCGCAGTTTCCGACGTCGTCAACGAGAAAAATTGGCGGAAAGTCAGAGCCAGAATTATTGTCGAAGGAGCCAATATTCCGATTCCCGAAAAGATCGAGAATAAGCTTTGGCAAAAGGGGATTGTGATCGTTCCGGACTTTGTCGCCAACGGCGGCGGCGTCATTTCTTCTTTTGTCGAGTGGCAGGGCAAGTCTCCGGAGTTCATGTTTAAAACGGTTGAGGAAAAAATCCGGAAAGCCACCAGGGATGTTTTAAGAGAAAGCTTAAAAAGGAAACGCAACCCCAGAGATATCGCTCTCGTTCTGGCTAAAGAGAGGATAATAAAAACATTAACCCATAATTCTTTAAAGAATATTTAACGATATGGAAGAAGTCTTTGGGAAAATTAAATCATACTTAAAACGGCCGGTCCGGATTCCGGTTTTGCCGGTTGTCATTATTCTGGTCGTCGGTTTTGCGGCCCTGGGGTTTTCCGCGGGCATTCTGACCGACAGCTTTTATCCCGAGGCAGTCAAGACTTATTTGCAGCCCTATCTGGAAAAACTGAAAATTGCGCTGCCCGGACCAGAACTTTCGGAAAAAGAAATAATCAGAGAATATATCCCTCAGACCACCCAGGAGCAGGCGGTCATCAACGTGGTCAAAGATTTTTCCCCGGCCGTAGTTTCAATTATCATCACCAAGGATTTACCGGTGATTGAAGAGTATTACGTCTCGCCTTTTAATGATTTCTTCGGCCAGCCGTTTGAATTTAAAATTCCCCAATACCGGCAAAAGGGAACCGAGAAAAAAGAGATCGGCGGCGGGTCGGGCTTTATCGTTTCCGAAGACGGCATTGTTCTGACCAACAAACACGTAGTTCTGGACGCCGAAGCCGATTACACGATTTTGACCAATGACGGCCGAAAGTTCCCGGCCAAAGTCCTGGCCAAAGATCCGGCCCAGGACCTGGCGGTTCTAAAGATCGAAAAGGAAAATGTTACTGACAATTCCGGGAACCTTATTCCTAAGCCCTTTGCGGTGGTAAAACTGGGAGATTCTTCGAAACTGGAAATCGGCCAGACGGTTATCGCTATCGGCAACGCCCTGGGAGAGTTTAGAAACACTATTTCGGTCGGCGTGGTTTCCGGCCTCGGCCGGACGATTACCGCTTCGGGCGGAGGTTTTGTCGAGACATTAGAAGACGTCATTCAGACGGACGCGGCCATCAACCAGGGAAATTCAGGCGGGCCACTTCTTAATCTGCGGGGAGAGGTTATCGGCATTAACACCGCCACGGTCCTGCAGGCCCAGAATATTGGCTTTGCCATACCGATAAATCTCGCCAAAAGGGATATTCAGCAGGTGAAAACCATCGGCAAGATCGTTTATCCTTTCTTGGGAGTGAGATACGTTCTCATTAACGATAAGGTCAAAGAGGAAAATAATCTGCCGGTAGATTACGGCGCCTGGGTGGTCCGCGGCGAAACTGCCAAAGACGTGGCCGTAGTTTCGGGTTCTGCCGCCGACAAGGTCGGAATCAAAGACGGCGACATTATCCTCAGATTCAATAACGAAAAAGTGACCACGGAAAACTCTTTGGCAAAGATTATTCAGAAATACAGCCCGGGAGAAACGGTTTCCCTTAAAGTCTTGAGAAACGGCAAGGAAAACACGGTCAGCTTGATTTTAGGAGAGAGGAGCGAGTAGGTTTCGGCAGGTGCCTCGCTTCAAACGGAGCGAGCTTTTGATTTTTCGGTTAAAATCTGTTTTAATTATACTAGATACTAAATACTAGATGCTAAATACTCATTTGTGAACGGAGGCAATTTTACCCGCAAAGCCCAAGACACGATTCTCCGGGCTCAAAACATCGCTCAAGAAAGGGGCCAGCAGCAGATTGACGCCCTGCATTTGCTAATGGCTTTGCTTTCTGAAGAAGAAAGCGTTGTTTCCAGTCTTCTGCAAAAACTTGGAGTCGATAGCGAAGCCTTGAGAAAGAAGGTTGATCAGGAGATCGCCAAGATATCAACGATTGTTGCTCCTCAGGCTTTCGGCCAGTTCTATCTGACCCAGGACATGGGCAGAGTGATGGAAACGGCCAGGCAGGAGTCAATGAAAATGGGAGACGAATTCATTTCGGTCGAGCATTTATTTTTAGCGCTGCTGGCAGTGCCGACCCGGGCCAAAGACATCTTAGAGAAAGCCAGCGCCATTGGCGACGGATCAACCATTCTTGAATTCGGCAAGCTAGACTACGAAACAGCTTTGAGAATCCTGGCCCAGATCAGGGGCGGCCAGAGAGTTACCGATCCGGAACCGGAGTCAAAATACCAGGTGGTTGAAAAGTATGCCAGGAATCTGACCCAGCTGGCCAGGCAGGGAAAACTGGATCCGGTTATTGGCAGAGAGAACGAAATCAGGAGGCTGATGCAGGTTTTGTCTCGGCGGACCAAGAATAATCCGGTTCTGATCGGCGAGGCCGGAGTCGGCAAGACCGCGGTCGTTGAAGGCTTAGCTCAAAGGATTATCAATTCAGAAGTTCCTCAGAGCTTGAGAGACAAGGAAATCATTGCCCTGGATTTGGGCGCGATTATCGCCGGAACAAAGTATCGGGGCGAGTTCGAAGACAGGATCAAGGCCTTGCTGAAAGAAGTTAATCGGGCCTCGGGCCGCTATATCCTTTTTATTGACGAGCTTCACACTTTGGTCGGAGCCGGGGCCGCCGAAGGCGCTATTGACGCTTCTAACCTTTTAAAGCCGGCTTTGGCCAGGGGAGAGTTGCGGGCGATCGGCGCCACCACTCTCAAGGAGTATCAGAAATACGTTGAAAAGGACCCGGCTCTGGAAAGAAGATTCCAGCCCATTTACGTAGCCGAACCCTCAATCGAAGACGCCGTTTTGATTTTGAGAGGGATCAGGGAAAAGTACGAGTTGTATCACGGTGTCAAAATCAAGGATTTTGCCCTGAGGGCGGCAGCTGAATTGTCTGCCAGGTATATTCCTGACAGATTCTTGCCGGATAAGGCAGTTGACTTGATGGACGAGGCCATGAGTTCTTTAAAACTGGAAATGGAGTCTGAGCCGGCAGACCTGGAGAATTTGAAAAGGGAAGCCCAGAAACTAGAGATTGAAAAGCAGGCCTTAAAGAACGAAAAGGGGTCTGCCAGGAAAATTAAGACGGTTTCCCGGCAGTTAGCTGATTTAAGCGAGAGGATCAAGGCGATCGAGGGCCGGTGGAAAGGCGAGAAAGAGATTGTTGATAAAATCAAGGATTTAAGAAAGGAAATTGAAGAAGCTCAATTTTTAGCAGAAGCCGCCCAGAGGCAGGGCGACCTTCAGAAGGTCGCCGAGGTAAAGTATGGGAAAATCCCCGGACTTTTAAAACAGCTGAGAAGCTCTGAGAGGAAGCTGGCAATAGTCCAAAGGATAAAGCCAATTCTGAAAAAGGAAGTCGACGAGGAAGACATCGCTGGAGTGGTTTGCCGCTGGACGGGCATTCCCGTAACCAGGCTGATGGAAGAAGAAGTCAGAAAACTGGCCAGAATTGAGGAGATCCTGACGAAAAGGGTTGTCGGCCAGAGCGAAGCCATTAAAGCGATCGCCAACGCCATTCGCAGGTCCCGGGTCGGCATTTCAGAAGAGAACCGGCCGTTGGGGTCTTTCATGTTCTTGGGTCCGACCGGAGTCGGCAAGACCGAGACCGCCAGGGCCTTGGCCGGGTTCCTTTTTAATGACGAGAACGCCATGATCAGGCTTGATATGTCGGAGTATATGGAAAAGCATACGGTTTCAAAAATGATAGGTAGCCCCCCTGGCTACGTCGGTTACGAAGAGGGCGGCCAGCTGACCGAAAAGATCCGCCGGCGCCCTTACAGCGTTGTTCTTCTCGACGAGATCGAAAAAGCCCACCCCGAGGTTTTTAACATGCTCTTGCAGATACTCGAAGATGGCAGATTAACCGATGCCAAGGGCAGAGTCGCTTCTTTTAAAAACGCCATTCTGGTTATGACCTCAAATGCTGGGTCTGAGATTATCACCAGAGAGGCGGCTTTAGGGTTTACTTCCGGAGACGAAAGCAATTCCATGAGAGAATCCCTGAAAGACAAGGTTCTTCAGGCTTTGAAAGATACTTTTAGGCCCGAATTTCTGAATCGGGTTGACGAGATCATTGTCTTCAACTATCTCGGCAAGGACGAGATCAGGAAGATCGTTGAGCTCGAGCTGGGGAAAGTTACTGCCAGGCTGAAAACCAAGAAGATTGAGCTCGGATTTTCTGAAAAAGCCAAGGAGTTTTTGGTTGGCAAAGGCTTTGATCAGAACCTGGGAGCCCGGCCTCTCAAAAGAGTTATCCAGCAGCTGATCTTAGATCCCCTGGCTTTAAAACTGGTGACGGCCGAGATAGAATCAGGAGTTCCGGTTTTGGTTGATGAAGAAAACGGCAAGATCGTTTTTCCCCTGCCAAAATCTATTAAAAACGTCAAGGCAGAAGCCAAAGAAAAAGCTCCGGTTGCCTAGTTCTATGGGAATGAAAATTATTTATCTTCTCCTGACTTTCGTCTTCGGAATCGCCGGAGGCATTTTTGCAGATCAAATACTCTGGCCTTATTTTATTGAGAGGCCTCTTTTTTATCAGTATCGGCTTGACCAGCCGTCGGTCTATGTCACCGAGAGAAAGGAGGTGATTATCCAGGAGAATACGGCTCTAGAAGAAGCGGTTGACAAGGTTTCCAAAACCGTGGTCGGAGTAAAGACAAAGCTGAAAAACGGTGGAATTCTTGAAGGTTCGGGCATAGTCATTACCAACGACGGCTTGGTCGTCACCTTGGCAGAACTGGTTCCCCAAGGAGAGGTTTTTAGCTTTTTCCTCGAAGGCAAGTCCTATGCCTTTCAGGTTTTAAAAAGAGATTTAAAGGAAAACTTAGCTCTAATTAAGCTTGAAGTAGATTATTCAACGACCATCGGTTTTGCCGATTCAGGAGAGTTGAAATTAGGAGAAAGGGTTTTTGCGATTAGTTATCGTTTTGGCAAAGACGGTTCACAAATGATTGTTAATGAGGGGATTATCAAGGCAATCAGCGCTGACAAGATTGAAACTAATATCTTAGAAGAGTCCGCTTTTAACGGCAGTCCGGTTTTTAATATTGAAGGCGAGATTATCGGTCTGGCCGAACTTGGCCTCGAAGGCAACGTCCAAGCCATTCCCATTTCCGTGATTAAGTCTTTCACCGGATTTTAGTCGGGGGGAGGACTCAAAGCTATTTTTGTGTCGCCCAATCTATATTGTAGGAGTATAAAAAAGTCCAATGAGAAAATTATGGATAATAAACTGCGTGAAGAAATAAAGCAGAATCTTAAACAGTCTCTGCGTAAATACGTTACAAATTTTTCCTGTGATAATATCCAGCCTCTGGATTTGCTTATACCTAAAGAGCGGAAAATTCGTTCAGTTGTTGGGGGACTGGAAACAAGCATGGGGACAACCGTTTGGCAGCCGATTGCAAAAACCTTGGCTAAGAATAACGGTTTCAAGGTTATAGAGGGTAAGATTTTAAAACCCGATCCCTTTCCAAAAGAATTAGCAACTGAGCTAGCGACCATCACGACATTAAGGGAAAATAAGGGTACTTGGATAAGCGTACAGGAATGTGCAAAGCGTTTAAAAAAAATATGTGAGCATTTGAGTAAGATTGGAATCCAGTATATTGCACCAGCCCCAGGCACAGGTGTTGATATATATTTTAGTAAAGAGGGGACTGAATATGCGTATGACATAAAGACTGTCCAACCTAACTTAGGCAGTATAAAGTCTTTTAATAAGCAAATACTGGAATGGTACGCTTATAGAATATTTAAAGATCCTGAAGTTACTATTGAATGTAAAATTGCCTATCCATACAATCCTTATCATGACGATTTCTGGATACATCCGCCTAATAACCAAGGCGTTCTTGAACCTGGAGTTGACGCAGTTGTGGAGAATCAGTTTTGGGATTTTATTTCCGGCTTAAATAATACTTATCAACAAATTACCTCGATTTTTTTGGAGCTTAATAAAGAGGGATTCGGTAAAGAATTGTCGGAACTTATTAAGAAAATAAAGCCTTAATTCTCTAAGGAACCTTGTGGATAACCATTGCATAATGCAGTGGTTATTTGTGTTATAATAACCTAACATGACGGGATTAATAACAATTACTGAGACTGCACAAAAAATTGGTGTTTCTGTCGATACGATCAGAAGGTGGGAGAAAAAGAGCTTGATTCGGGGGCAACGCAGTAATTTAAATTATAGGGTTTTTGATTTGGCAGAAGTCAAAAGGGTTCATGATAAATTTTTTGGTAAGTCAGATACAAATAACTATAAAATTTTAAAAACCAATAAAAAAACTGGTTATCAAGTTCTTGAGCTTTTTGCTGGGGCAGGTGGTACTGCTTTGGGTTTTCACAATGCAGGCCTCGGGCACGTAATGCTGAACGACTTTGATTCTGATTCTACCAAGACCTTAAAAGAGAATAAACCAAACTGGAATGTCATTAAAGAAGATATTAAAAAAATAGACTTTAAAAAATTTAAGGGCAAGACGGAAATTGTTGAAGGGGGCTTCCCTTGTCAAGCTTTTAGTTATGCCGGTAAAAGGTTAGGCTTTGACGACATAAGGGGGACGATGTTTTTTGAGTTTGCAAGGTGTATCAAGGAAGTCCAGCCTAAAATCTTTATGGGTGAAAATGTCAGGGGTTTATTGAAGCATGACGGAGGCAAGACCTTAGATACTATAATTAAGATCTTGGATGAACTTGGTTACAATGTAAGATATAAGGTGATAAAAAGCCAATATCACGATGTTCCCCAAAAAAGGGAAAGGTTAGTTATTCTAGGTGCTAAGAAAGATTTAAAATTGCCCATTCTTTATCCAAAGGAGAAAAATTATATTGTCACAATAAAGGAGGCGTTAGCTAATTGCCCCGAATCTATAGGTCAAAAATATACACCAAGGAAAAAAGAAATAATGGCATATGTTAAGCCGGGTGGATATTGGAGGGACTTACCAATTGAACTCCAGAAAGAGTATATGGGGGCGAGTTTCTATATGGGGGGAGGGAAGACAGGTATGGCAAGGAGATTGTCCTGGGATGAACCTTCTTTGACCCTCACTTGCAACCCTGCGCAGAAACAGACCGAGCGTTGTCATCCCGAAGAAACAAGGCCATTAAAGGTAAGGGAATATGCAAGGATACAAACATTTCCCGACAGTTGGAGATTTATTGGTTCTATAGCATCCCAATATCGTCAAATCGGGAACGCTGTTCCTGTAAATTTGGCTTACCATTTGGGAAGGTGCATAATTGCGATGCTTGAAAAGAAGCCAGATTTTAAGACAATGGAAATGGCCAATGAAATTACCCAAATTAAATTGTTGTGATTATGGCAGACATATTTCCCAAGGCGGTAAGAAGCCGGATAATGGCTTCTATAAAGCAAAAAAATACTAAAATTGAAAAAGCGGTTTTTAAGAAATTAAACCAGAAAAAAATATACTTTCAAAAACATCTGAGTAATATTTTAGGCACGCCAGATATCTCTTCGCCTTCTAAAAAGAAGGTCATTTTTCTAGATGGGGATTTTTGGCATGGGTACCAATTCACAAAATTAGAGGGACGGTTACCAAAAAAATTTTGGATTCCAAAAATCGAAAGGAACATCAAAAGAGATAAAAAATATCGTCAAAAACTTAGAAAAGAAGGGTGGAAAATCTTAAGAGTATGGGAGCATGAAATTGAAAAAGATTTAGATAAAGCAGTAGAAAAAATCATCAAATTTTTATCTTGACTTTAGAATCGAAATATTCTATGATTAAATAATGCGATAAAAAGCAGGGGCGAAAAGCCCTGACGAGAATTACTTAGATTATTCAGCCGGGGCAACCCGGATTTTTATTTGAAAAGGAAATCAATGAGTAAGGCAAAAATAATAGTTGATGCAAGAGTTTACATACCCGATGCTCACATCAAGGGTCGTTTAACTAAAGGCAAGTCTTCTTGCGGAGTTTTGGTGATAGACGAGAGGGGTGAAGAGTTTGAATTCAAAAAATATTTAGGAGAAATGACTGTTCCGGAAGCAGAATTTAGGGGTTTAATTTTTGCCTTAGACCAAGCGGTATCAGCCGTGAGATATGAGGTAGAGGTTTGGATGGATAGCGAATTGGTAATTAACTGGATGAAAGGAGAATACAGGTTGAAAAAAGAACACATAAAACCTTTGTTTGATGAGGCAAAAAAATATGAGCAAAGATTTAAAAAGGTGGACTATTTTCACCATCCGAATACCTCGACTTTAGCTAAGAAAGCCCACAAATTGGCAGAAGAAGCTTATAAAGATAGTCAATTATAAAAAACCCTAAATAAGAATTGAAGATTTAATTTAGAAATAAAATTATGAAATATGATATTATAATTGTTCTCTGCCCGTGGATAATAGTCGGGGGCGAATTCCCTCAATTTTTAAATGGAAAATATTTAGGTGGTCAAATCAGGATGGATGCGGCGTGTAGAATTTTTGAGAAAAACAACGGAACGAAGTTTGTACTTACTGGCGGTTATAATGAGAAAAATGGTGGGCGATCTGATAAGGTAAGAGATATGAGAAAGTTTCTTGAAGAAAAGTGCCCAGGGATACAAATTATTGAATGTCCATCTTTACCCTGTACCAGACATAATTTGATCGCAATTTTTAACACCTGGACTAAGGAGGACACCGATGTGATAGATAAGAAGATTGGTCTTTTGACCAATTTTTATCATTTACCTCGGGCTTTGAGATTTTGGGGAGAACTCGTAAATAGTGAAGGGTTTAAGAACATCCCCGTCCCGATACCAATAAGCGCGGAATCCGTTATCGATTTATCTGGGGATACGTATATTAGATTTAT
The DNA here is from genome assembly GCA_030693425.1 of bacterium. Lineage (NCBI taxonomy): Bacteria > bacterium. Next base: position 10,067 of record JAUYAM010000001.1, on the reverse strand, counting down.
AGAATATCTTCTGACTCTAGACGGAGAGATCAGGGGGTTGGGAGATAACGAAAAAGGAGCCTATAACGACAAATGCGTAAGCGATAGAGGGCTAGATTCTTTTAGAGAGATTGTCCAGCAAAGACCAGAGATTTTATTGACAAACGAGGAACGGAAAGAACTTGCAAAGAGAGGCATTTTATAGCATGTCTGTCCTACAGCCAATAATTGTTTCGCTTGATTAATCATAATTTCAGGAAGAGCCACGGTTTCAACCCGCTTAAAGGTTCGAAAATCATCCCGCCTAGTGGGGAGTGGCGTTTGATTTTATGCCGGAAAAAGGCGCTTTCAGGATTCTCGGCGCTAATGTTAGTTTGAAAAACTCTATTTTTGACAATAACCGGGCTGCCGGATCTATATTTCAGGAAGTAGCAACGCTTCCTTGGAGAATTTAATTTTGCGGAATCAAAAAGTGTTTTACGGAAATAACAACTATAAATCAGTTGGCTTGTGGATTAGACAGGCAACTCTGCCAACCCTTTCCGGCCTGGAAATCAGGAACAATAATTATGGCATTTTCTGGCCCACCAGTAGCACTTGTCAGGATTTGGATAATAATTCCAGCTTGATTTTCAGCCAAAATACTTACGGCGACAAAAAGTGCGGTCAGGCAGACCCGTGGTAATGAACTTACCTTAGTTGCTTAACTTAATTAAGCAACTCTTGAGGCTCGGCGGAAGCCGGTTTTTTAGTTGCCTAATCTTTAGTTTTTAGCTATTCTGTTCTGAAGATGGAAAAACAAGAATTAATCCAATTGACCGAGGAGCTTTATCGCTTGACTTTGCTTTTCCCGAAAAAAGAGCCTCTGCGCTATAAAATCCGGGAATTGGCCGATAATATCCTGGCGAACCATTTGAGATTGGGTCTTGCTTTGGGAAAACAAAGGGAACTTGTTTTGGATATCTGCCAGGATCTAAGGGTTTTGGAAGGTTTTTTTGCGGTTGCTAAGGAACAGAATTGGGTAAGCCCCGGAAATCTCTTGAGGATAAGCGGGAGGTATGCTAGTATGAAACAAGAACTGGAAGATACAGAAGTATTAGTTCCGGAAACGATAACGGCTGAAAGCCCGCTGGATTTTAATAGTCCACCGAAAAATACCAGGCGCCGGGACAGAATTTTAGAGATTTTAAAAGGAAAAGGCAAGGCTCAAGTTTGGGAATTCAAAGAGATATTCCCGGGGGTAACCAAAAGGACATTGAGGCGCGACTTTGAAAAATTGCTGGCACAGGATCTGGTTGAAAGGATTGGACAGAGAAATCAGACATATTATCAGCCGAAGCCAAACATAACAACCAATATTGTATAGGTAGGACATTCCTTAGGACAAAACCATCCACAGTTTATCCCTAGTTTGTCCTATCATTTTATTCTTGATTTACCCTAAATAAACTTATCTGTCCTATATGGGCAACCTTCAAAATAGGTTTAGTAAAATCTACGACCAATACATTTCTAGAATCTACAGGTTTATTTTCCTGAGAGTGAATTCTACGGAAACGGCTCAGGATTTAACTTCGGAAACGTTTGTCCGGGCCTGGGATAGGTTCAGGGCCGGAAATCCAAAGCCCGAAATTAAGAACTGGGCCGCTTTTCTATACCAGATTGCCAGAAACCTGGTTATTGATTTTTATCGGGAAAAAAGCAAAATTCAGATTGTTTCAGCTAGCTATGTGGCAGATCCTGGCATGAACCTGGAAGAAAAAGCGATTTTAAACTCAGATATGGGACAGGTAAAACTGGCTCTATCTAAACTTGGAGAGGAGCAGCAAGAAGTCATTATCTGGAGATACCTGGACGGGCTCTCTGTCAAAGAAATAGCTTTGATCTTGGGCAAGCCGGAAGGAACGATTAGGGTTATTACCCATAGGGCAATGGCTGCTCTGAGAGAGCAAATGAACAATGAACAATGAACAATGAACAACCCTTTGGTTGAAAAAGCCGACCAATTAGCTCATTCGGTTTATTGCCTTACTAAGAATTTCCCTAAGGAGGAGCTTTACGGAATTGTTTCTCAATTAAGGCGAGCAGCACTTTCAGTGCCTCTTAATATAATCGAGGGTTTTGCCCGAAAGGGGAGCAAAGACTGCCGTCAATTTCTCCATATTGCTTATGGTTCTCTAAAGGAAACGAAATATCTTCTTTATTTTTCTTTTGGAGAGAAAATTTTAAGCAAAGAGGACTATTTGAAGACCTTAGCCGTCTGTGAAGAAGTGGGGAAAATGCTCTGGGCTTCTATAAAAACCATTGAAAAAAAGATCATAAAGTAATTGTCCGCTGCTCGCTGCTCACTGCTCATTGTTCACTGTTCGCTGTAACGTTTTGGCGGAATTTGCGTCATTATAGGTGATAATCAGATTTACCTTCAAATGAACGAAAGAAACCTGATTAAGAAAATCCAGACCCTGAACAGAATCCAACCCAGTAAAGATTGGGTGGTTTTGACTAAAAGCTCTATTCTGAATCAAGAATTCAGACGAGCCGTCCCGACGGAATCGGGAATAGGCCAGATTCTTGGCTCTGGGGAAGCGGTGCGAACCAGCCGGATTAGTGAAATTCTTGAGGTTTTCCAGATCTTGCCTCGTTTTTCTTTAGGATATAAAGGATATAAGCCTGCTTTGGTAGCCATAACTTTTGTCGGCCTTTTGGTTGGAGTTTTCGGATTTGCCCAAAACGCTTTGCCCGGCAGCCTGCTTTACCCGGTTAAAAAGATGACCGAGAGGGCAGAAACCTTTTTTGTTTCTTCAGAAAAGTTGCCAGAGGCCCAGCTGGAACTGGCGAATAGGCGCTTGACTGAATTAAACCAGATTGTCCAGAATAACCAGGTGAAAAATATGGCGCCGGCAATCAATGAGTTTAGGCAAAGCATGGTTGAGGCGGCTGATAGATTAAAAATAGTTGATGGTTCGCCGAAATTGACCAGAGGAATTGTTGACGAAGCAGGGAAATTAAAGGAAAACAAGGAAAAGATCGAGGCTCTGGGAGTGGTTGTCGGCGAAACCAAAGAGTTTGACGAAGCTTATTCTCAGTGGGTGGAAAAGAAGGTGGAAGAGCAGATTAAGGATCTGGAAGGCCGTTCATTAACCCCTTCTCAAGAGAAACTTTTAGAGAAAGCCAAGGAAGATTACCAAAAAGGCGGTTTTGAGCAGGCTTTAGAAGGGCTTTTGCTTTTGAGCTATCCACAGCAATAAAATGATGTTTACGGTAATTCGTAAAATGCTTTATTTTGACAACTGAAGGCCTTTAGGGTCCGGGTTTTTTGGGTGCGAAAAGAGATATCTCTACCCAAAAGACTAGGGCCTCGGTCGGCAATGGCCAGAAATAAAAAATAACAAAAATTAACAAACATTAAAAACAAATGCAGAAAAAACTTTTAGCGATTGTAATGAGCGTGGCTTTGGTGGCAATGATTGTTCCGAGCGGAGCTTTCGCTTTGACCGCAGAAGAGCTGGCGGCGCAGATCGCCGCCCTTCAGGCTCAATTGACTCTGTTAACTAGCCAATTGAACGGAACACCATCAACCCCCGCGTCAGGATCTTGCACAGTTTCCTTTAACGCCAACCTCTACTATGGTTTGAGGGGTGGTAATGTGAAGGCTTTGCAGGAATTCCTGATCAGCAAGGGGCATTTGGCGGCCGGTTTGAACACTAGCTACTTTGGTCCTTTGACCAGGGCAGCGGTTTCAGCCTACCAGAAAGCCAAAAGCATCAGCCCCACAGCTGGATACTTTGGTCCTTTGACCAGAGCCGCTGCCAATGCTGATTGCGGCGGAGTCACGCCATCACCAAGTCCGACAACTAGTCCAAGTCCGAGCCCAAGCCCGACCCCATCAGCAGATGCGGTCAGTTTGAGTTCGGCTCCGGCAGCTTCAGCTGTTGCCAAGAATTCACAAAACGTGGTCTTCTTCAGCTTGAAATTCGCTGCTGGATCAACTGCCTATACCGTCTCAAAGATCGTGGTTTCCAGGGGCGGAGTTTCTGCCGACACTGACATTGCTGCCATCAAACTTTACGATGGTTCAACCCAGATTGGCTCGACTCAGGCTTTAAACACAACCACTCACAAAGCAACCTTTAATGTCAGCTGGAATGTTCCCGCAAATACCGAGAAAATATTGACCGTCAAGGCCAATATTTATTCCGCTGCCACCGTCGGCGACAGCGTTACCTTAGGAATTGCGGCTATCGCAGACATTGTTTCAACTTCAGCGGGTCTGGCAGGGTCATTCCCAATAGTCAGCAACGCAATGACTATTGCCGGCGTCTCTGTTGGTACGCTTAATGTTGACGTCCAGGCCGGTTTGGTCCCGCTTGCCACCATCCTTTCCGGAGCAGTGGAGCAGGAAATTGCCGCCTGGAAATTTGCCGCAGTCTCAGAAGGTTTCAGCGTTAAATCAATTAAGGTTACCCATGTTGGCTCTGCGACCAGAACCGACGTTTCTAACCTTAAATTAAAGGTTTCTGGAGCTCAATTAGGCTCGACTGTAGCTGAATTGGGTTCAGACAACACAGCAACCTTTGATCTATCAGCTTCGCCTTTGATAATCAATTCTGGCCAGTCGAAGTATGTTTATGCCTACGCAGATACTGCGGCCGGCATTAACACTTCACGGACCGTCATTTTTGAGATTACCCAGGCAACTGACGTTGATGCCTATGGTTCAAACTCTGGCGGCGGCGTAACCATTACCTACAGCAGCGGCACCGCTTTCAGCCGCCAAACTGGCGCGACCATGACCATTGGTCAGGGAACCTTGAGCGTGGCTCTTGACTCTGCCACTAACCCGGCAGTCCAGAGTTATGTTTTAGGAACGACCAACCGTTTAGTCGCCGCCTTTAAGTTCTCGACCGGTTCAACAGAAGGCGCGAGAATAACAGAATTGACTCTTACCCAGGCGAGCGCTAGCGGAACCGCGACTGATATTTCCAATATCAGCTTGTACGACGGTTCAACCCTGATTGCCTCGGGCAGCATGGTTGGATCTACGGTAAAATTCGGCGCTAATACCATTGGCTGGGATTCAGGCGGTGGTTTATTTGATATGCCGGTTTCTACCAACAAAGTTATTCAGGTGAAAGCTGATGTTCCATCGGGAGCAACAGCCGGAACCAGCCGGATTGGCTTGAAAGTCAATGCCGCAGCCGATCTGAGAGCAGATGGCCTTACTTCCCAGTATGATTTGCCGTCTGGTTCAGTGACTCTCGGCAGCCCGACGCCAACCGGCAACGGCCACACCATTTCTTCTTACGGCACCCTGGTGGTATCTTTGAGCTCAACCACGCCTTCAGCCCAGACTTATGTTAAGGGCGTAGCGGGGAAAGAGTTCACCAAGATCAACTTTACTGCCGGGACCGGCGAAGATATGCTGGTTTCCGCCGTAACTATTAGATGTTACGAAGCAGGCACGGGTACGGGAGATGCGTGCGATTCTGGAGACGTGACCAGTGTGAAACTGATGAAATCAGACGGCACCCAGTTCGGGTCAACCGTGGCTTCACCGACCGCTTCAGCTTCCTTCTCGGGCAGCTTGACCGTTCCGGCCGGGACCACAGTAATCTTAACTGTAGTAGCTGATGTTCCATCAAGCAGCACTACCTCTTCGGTCCACTTTGATTTGCCGGGAGCGGGAACCGTTGCCGATGACATTACTTCAACTGGAGTTTACTCCACTGCGGATGTCACCGAAACTGGTTCTGCCACAGGCAACTTGATGACAATTGGCACGGGTACATTAACTATCTCTGCCAGCTCAAGTCCGGCTGACCAGACAGTGGTTTTGAGCTCAACTGGCGTAAACTATGTCAGTTTTGTGATGACCGCCGGCACAGCCGAAGATATCAGAATAACTTCAGTCAAACTGACCCGCACTTCTTCAGGCACCGGAGCTGATGCCGATATTTCCAGCATCGCCCTTTACGATGGAACCACTAGGCTGACCGCTTACAAACCTTGGGACACGGGTGGGGGGACAGTGACATTTTCCGCCTCTGACTTTTTGAACTCTTTGGGAATAGATGTTTCCAAGGGCCAGCAGAAAGTTATTGGCGTTTATGCTGACACTCCTTCGGGAGCGGTCAATGCTCACCTGAATGCTCTTGGTATTGATTTACCAGCCAGCGTTACTGTTAGCGGATTGACTTCGGGAGCGAGCATTACTCCGACCCTAAGCCCAACGAGCGGCGTTAACTACGCAGTTACTGGCGCAGGAGAATACGAGGTGACCCTGACAACCGCAGGATCCTTGACTTTAACGACCAACCCCGACACTCCGATCATTGCCAGTCAGGCAGTCGGAGCCGAAGGCCAGGGTAAAAGCGCGGTAAGCTTCACCAAGGTCTTGTTCACTGCTATTTATGAAGCAGTTGACATAAAGTCAATCAGGATTATCGTATCAGGTGGAGCAGACGGAGACTTTTCGGCTGTCAAGATTTACGACGGAACAACCCAGGTAGGTTCAACCGGATACCTTTCCGGAGGCTTAGTCACATTCAACTTCCTTCCGGGAGCTTATGTGAGAGTGCTTAAGAACCAGACCAAGGTTTTGACTCTTGTCGGAGACTTGGCAGGTATTGGTTCAACTAGCGGCGCTTCAAGCGGAGACGCTCCGAAGCTCTGCGTAGACGCAGTCAGTCCAAGCTATGTGATAACTGCTGAGGGAGCCGAGTCTAAGGGATCTATCAGCGTTGCCGGCACAACAGACCTTTGCGGCACCGAGCAGATCTTGAGGCAATCAGTGCCTACTTTAGCTGCTGGTTCTCTGCCTTCAACTCTGTTGAGTTCTGGCACGAAGACGCTCTACAAGTGGACTGTTTCTGCTGACGCAATCGGCAATATCGGTTGGAAAGCGATGATGTTCCACTTCTCTGGCTCTATTCACACTGACGCTACAACCGTCAGAACCATCGGTACCGATGACACCACGACTATCAAGACAGACGGCGTTTACATGATTGTTGCGACTGACGGCGCAGCGGACACTAAGCTGATTGATGAATCTTCAATGAAGGTTTACAACTCAGCGACCAACACCCAAGTGGCCGGAGCCTGGTACTTCAGAACTGATACTGATGCCAATGGCGGGACCTATGCTGTTTTTGTCGCTACCAACGAAGAAGTGATATCCTACGGAACGACCAACACCTATGAATTAAGAGGCGATTTGGCCTACGGCGGCTACACCGGTGATGCGGTTCTGGTAAGAGTGCCTGATCTGGCAAGCTCGGTGGCAACTACCACCTATGCTCTAGCATTCGGTACTGACAATGCTGCGGACAGCTGCACTTCAGCTACAACCGTCACCAAGTCATTTGCCTGGTCTGACAGGTCAGCTGCTGGCCACGCGGTGACAACGTCTGATTGGTCAGACGACTACAAAGTTCCTAGCTTCCCGCTATCAACTTTGACGCTCAGCAAATAGTTCTCGAGATAGTTCGGTATCTTCCTTAGTTAGTAGTTCTCAGTTTGTCCATCCTTGTGGGACAACCATCAAGCCTCCTTTGGGGGCTTTTTGGTTATTTATGATACAATGTAAGCGTAAAGCGCAAAGTGCAAAGCGTAAAACTACAATGCAAAATTCAAAACCAGAATTAAAACATCGAGCATACATTTTCGCCTTAGATGTTATGAGATTCATTGATGGTTTATCTCAAGACCAATCTTCTAAGATTATTGCCAATCAATTACTTAGAAGCGCTACTAGTATTGGGGCAAATATTATTGAAGCTCAAGCATCTAGTACCAAAAAGGATTTTACTAACTTTTTTAACCACGCCTTAAAGTCAGCGAATGAAACTAAATTTTGGCTAGGGCTTTTAAGAGACTCTGGCAAGGCAAGAGAGGAAAAAGTAAATCAACTATTGAAAGAAACAACAGAATTAGCCAACATTCTTGGCTCAAGTATCCTTACCCTTAAAGGAAAAAGGAAGCTTTAACTTTTGAGCTGTAACTTTACGCTTTGCGTTTTGAGTTTTGCGCTAAGTTAGTTTATCCACAGTTGACAGATGTTGTTCTTTTTTTGGTTAGGTGATATAATTTAAAAATGCCCTGCGGAATTTTAAAACAGGGAGGTTTAAAGGTCGAGATATCCTTGATTTTAATATTCAAGGAACAATCACAATAAATTAAAAAGTTTAGGTCGACAAAATATTAAAGTTAACAATATTTTTCTTTCCGTTTTTCGATGCATAAAAAACGGCGAGAAAACGAATTAATCTAAAATGCAAAACAAAATAAAAATACTTTCTCTAGTTCTTATAGGAATGATGCTTGCTTCCGGAATCCAGGCGGCGACGACCATAGGGTCTAACATCGCCACCGGAGGCAATATTACCGTCAATACAGATAAGTTTGTGGTGACCGGATCTAACGGCAATTTGGCGATTAACACCAACAAATTTACCGTTGATGGGGCCACCGGCAACACGCTTGTCGCCGGCACCTTGACCGTAACCGGCGCCCAGACTTTTACCGGCGCGCTTTACGCTGACGGCGGAGTGGACAAATCGACTGCCACTGCCCTGGCTTTAGGAGCGATCAACGCCAATGCCGTCAATATCAGCAGGACTGGCATGCCCACGACCATTCTGGGTACTTTCAATGTGGATCAGGCGACAACTCTTGATACTACCTTGGGAGTGACCGGCCTTTTGACCGCCAATGGCGGCATTACTGCTGACGCCGGCGTTTTTACCGTGGCTGATGCCACCGGCGCTCTTCACACTGCCGGCGACTTTGATGTTGCTACGAGCAAATTCACCGTTGCTTCGGCAACTGGCAATACCGTAGTTCAGGGAACCCTGACTACCGGCAATATTTCTGCTTATGGCGCAGGAGCCAACCAGGCGTTAACTATTGACGCTAAGGGAACAGAAACGATTACAGTTGGCGGCACTTCAACCGGCAATGTTATTATTGGCCCGACTGGCAAGACATTAACCTTAGTTAATGCTACCGGCGCAGTGACTGTGGCGGCGGGCGGATTGACCGTGACTGCCGGGGGAATGAATGTTACTGGCGCTTCAACAATCACCGGAGCTTTAGGCGGATTGACTGGTTTAACTGTCGCTTCTGGCGGAGCCAACATTACCGGCAATTCAACAATTACAGGAGCCTTAGGCGGATTAACAGGATTGACAGTAGCCTCCGGCGGAGCCGCCATTACCGGCAACTCAGCCATTGTTGGTGCTTTGACCGGTTTGACTGGTTTGACCGTGGCTTCGGGAACAGTTTCTTTGCCTAATGATCAGATTGGCGTGGCAGAAATTGCTCAAGGAACAGCAGGACAGCTTTTGATGTCTGACGCTACTCCTGATACCAATTGGGTGAGTATGTCAGGAGATGTTACTATTGACGGCGCTGGAGTCACCACTATTGGCGCAAACAAAGTGGCTTTGACGACTGATACTACCGGCGACTATGTTGCCAGCTTGACTGCGGGCAATGGCATTGCCGTGGGCGCAGCCGCAGAAGCAGGCACTCCAAGCGTAGCTTTAGCCGCTTTGACTGCTGATTGGGATCAGACCGGCGCTTTCGACGTTGTTCTCAATAATGCCAGTTCAGAACTGAAAATACGTGGCTCGGGCGGCGCTTTCTACGGTATATTTGACGTTGGCGCGGCCGTGGCTGATCGGACTTACACTTTTCCTGATGCTACAGGAGAAGTTAGTTTGCTTGGCCAGACAATTGAAACCGGCGAGATTACTGACGGCACGATTGCCAATGCTGACATTAGCGCTGCCGCAGTCATTGCTTTATCCAAACTTGCTTCAGGAGCATCAGCTCAGATTATTGTTGGTAACGCAACAGGAGTCCCAACATATGTAGATATGACCGGTGATGTGACAATCACTAACGCTGGCGTATCTGCCATCGGCGCACTAAAAGTTACCAATGCCATGATCGCGGCTGCTGCAGGCATTCCTTACAGCAAGTTGACCATCGCTGACGCTGACCTGACCATTGCTAAAACCACTGGTTTGCAAGCTGCCCTGGATCTTAAATCTCCTTTAGCTTCACCGACTTTTACCGGAACA